>NZ_CAUJNZ010000002.1:0-207716 GCF_963392925.1 Neisseria polysaccharea | reverse complement strand
ACCTTAGAGAATCGTTCTCTTTGAGCTAAGGCGAGGCAACGCCGTACTGGTTTTTGTTAATCCACTATATCAACAAAGGGCCGAACCGTTGTAGGTTCAGCCCTTTGCTTTCAGACGGCATCCGGTTGGGGTTTCAGTTGCCGGCAACCGTCATGCTTCCTATCAGGATAGAACCGATTTGGTTGGACGAACGGCGTAAGGCATCATCGGACACGCCGACGATGTTGCGGTACATATCTTGAAGGCGGCCGGCAACGGTAATTTCATGGACGGGGTAGGCAATGATGCCGTTTTCCACCCAAAAACCCGCCGCACCGCGCGAGTAGTCGCCGGTAATGGCGTTTACGCCTTGCCCCATGAGCTCGGTTACCAACAATCCTGTGCCCACTTCTTTCAGCAGGTCTGATTGCGTTTCGTGCGTATGGTTCAAATAAAGGTTGTGCGCGCCGCCGGCGTTGCCCGTGGTCTGCATACCGAGTTTTCTCGCGCTATAACTGCTGAGGAAATAGCTTTCGACAATGCCGTCGCGGATGATGAAACGCGGCCGCGTGGCGACGCCTTCGGAATCAAAATAGGTGCTGCCGAAGGCGCGGGGAATATGCGGCTCTTCGCGCAGGCTGAGGAAATCGGGCAGAATTTGCTTGCCTATGCTGTTAATCAGGAAGCTGCTTTGGCGGTAGAGTGCGCCGCCGGACAGTGCGCCGACGAGGTGTCCGATCAGACCTCCCGAAACGGTCGCATCGAATAGGACGGGGTAGTTTCCGGTCGGAATGCTGCGGCTGTTCAAACGACGTAAGGTACGTTCGGCGGCGGTTTGACCGATTTGCGCCGGGCTGTCCATGTCTTGATGGCGGCAGGAGGAATCGTACCAGTAGTCGCGCTGCATGCCGTTTTCGTCGGCGGCAACGACGCTGCATGAAATGCTGTGGCGCGTGCCTTGCTGGTGTGCGGCAAAACCGTGGGTGTTGCCGTAAACGTATTGGTAATGTCCGGTTTGTACCGCTGCCCCTTCGGAGTTTTCGATGCGTTCATCCTCGTTCAGGGCGGCTTGTTCGCATTGTTTTGCCAACTCGACGGCGGCTTCCGTGCTTAAATCCCATTCGTGGTAACGGTCGAGGTCGCCAACGTGTTGCGCCATAAGCGAAGCGTCTGCCAAACCTGCGCAATCGTCTTCGGCAGTGTAGCGGGCGATGTCGATGGCGGCTTTGACGGTGTCTTGCAGGGCTTTTTCGGAGAAGTCGGCAGTGCTGGCGCGGCCTTTGCGTTTGCCGACGTAAACGGTAATGTCCAGCGACTTGTCCTGCTGGAACTCGATTTGTTCGATTTCGCCCAGCCGCACGCTGACGCTTTGTCCCAATGATTCGCTGAAATCGGCTTCGGCGGCGGTTGCGCCCGTCGCTTTTGCTAAGTCGAGCGTGCGGCGGCAGAGGTCGAGCAGTTCGGAGGCGGTGTGGTTGAACAGCATAACAATCTTTCTTGGTGGAGCGTTGCGGCATTTTAACCGTTTCGGGCGGCAGGGGCAAAAGCGTGCCGTTTGCAGGGCGGGCAGTGCAAAATGCCGTCTGAACGCGGCGGCATTCTGTTAAAATGCGCTATTGGAAAAAATTCGAGAATCAAGATGTTTGAACAAGAAGACGAATGGATCAGCAAAACCCAAATGAAAAAGCAGATGAACGGTTTGCAGGATTTGGGTATGGAGCTGACCAAGCTCTCAAGCGACACGTTGAAAAAAATTGGCTTGGACGAAGATTTGTACGAAGCCGTCGTTACCTATAAAAAAATTACGTCCAACGGCGCGCTCAAACGCCAGGCGCAATTTATCGGCAGGCTGATGCGCGATACCGACCCTGCGCCCATCGAAGCCTATTTGGCCAAACTGCGCGGCGACAATACGGCGCACAATGCCTTTTTGCAACGCGTCGAGCAGGCGCGTACCCGACTGTTGGCAGACGATGGCGCGATCACCCAATTTATGGCTGATTTCCCGCAAGCCGACGCCGGCAAATTGCGCACCTTGATCCGCAACACCAAAAAAGAGCAGGAGCAAAACAAACCGCCGAAAAATTTCCGCGCCCTGTTTCAGGAATTGAAAACCGTTATGGAAAATGGCGGCGGGGAAATTTAGGCATATTTTCAGACGGCATCCGCCGTCATTCTGATTGGAGGATAAAATGTTGTTCCGTAAAACGACCGCCGCTGTTTTGGCGGCAACCTTGATGCTGAACGGCTGTACGTTGATGTTGTGGGGAATGAACAACCCGGTCAGCGAAACAATCACCCGCAAACACGTTGACAAAGACCAAATCCGCGCCTTCGGTGTGGTTGCCGAAGACAATGCCCAATTGGAAAAGGGCAGCCTGGTGATGATGGGCGGGAAATACTGGTTCGTCGTCAATCCTGAAGATTCGGCGAAGCTGACGGGCATTTTGAAGGCCGGGTTGGACAAGCCCTTCCAAATAGTTGAGGATACCCCGAGCTATGCCCGCCACCAAGCCCTGCCGGTCAAACTCGAAGCGCCCGGCAGCCAGAATTTCAGTACCGGAGGCCTTTGCCTGCGCTACGATACCGACAGGCCTGACGACATCGCCAAGCTGAAACAGCTTGAGTTTAAAGCGGTCAAACTCGACAATCAGACCATTTACACGCGCTGCGTATCCGCCAAAGGCAAATACTACGCCACACCGCAAAAACTGAACGCCGATTACCATTTTGAGCAAAGTGTGCCTGTCGAGATTTATTATATGGTTGAGGGAAAATATACCGATAAACTCAAGCTGTTTGGAAATATTTTATATACGCCCCCCTTACTGATATTGGATGCGGCGGGTGCGGTGCTTGCCTTGCCTATCGCGGCGTTGATTGCAGCCTCGAATTCCTCAGACAAATGAACAGCAATGCCGTCTGAAAAGCTTTCAGACGGCATTTCAAGCACACCCGCACTGTAAAACCCCGCGCTATGTCCGTCAAAATCCAAACCCGATCCGTCAATACCGACGTTTTTAATCATTTGCTCACCGCCGGTGCCGATCCTTTAATCGCCCGGCTTTGTGCCTCGCGCGGTGTGCAAAGTCCTGCCGAATTGGACGACAAGCTTGCTGCGCTTTTGCCGTATCAAACGTTGACAAACTGCGAAGCCGCCGCCGGCCGTTTGGCGGATGCGGTTGAGCGTCAGGAAAAAATCCTGATTGTCGCCGACTACGATGCCGACGGCGCGACGGCGTGTGCCGTCGGTTTGGACGGTTTGGCGGCGATGGGGGCTAAAGTGGATTTCCTCGTACCCAACCGCTTTGAGCACGGCTACGGCTTAACGCCCGAGCTGGCTGAAATTGCGGCAGAGCAAGGTGTGGATTTGCTGATTACGGTCGATAACGGTATCGCCAGCATCGCAGGCGTGGCGCGTGCGCAGGAATTGGGTTTGGATGTGATTGTAACCGACCACCATCTGCCTGCCGAGACCGTGCCAGACTGCATCATCGTCAATCCGAACCAAAAAGGCTGCGGTTTCCAAAGCAAAAGCTTGGCGGGCGTGGGCGTGATTTTTTATGTACTGATGGCTTTGCGTGCCGAATTGCGCCGCCGCAATTATTTTTCAGACGGCCTAAAAGAGCCGAATCTGGGCGACCTTTTGGATTTGGTCGCACTCGGTACCGTTGCCGATGTCGTTACTCTAGACCACAACAACCGTATCCTCGTATCGCAAGGTTTGAAACGGATGCGTTCGGGCAAAATGCGCCCCGGTATCCGCGCCTTGTTTGAAGTGGCGCGACGGGATTGGCTCAAGGCGCAGCCTTTCGATATGGGCTTTGCGTTGGGACCGCGCATCAATGCCGCCGGACGGTTGGACGATATGTCGGTCGGCATTGCCTGTCTGTTGGCGCGAGATGATGCCGAAGCGCAGGAACTGGCGGCTCAGTTGAACAACCTCAATATCGAACGCCGCGAAATTGAGCAGTCTATGCTGCAAGACGCGCTGAACGCCTTTCCCGAAACCCTCCCTCCGGGTCAGACGACTTTGGTGGCGTATCGCGACGACTTCCATCAAGGCGTGGTCGGTATCGTTGCCAGCCGCCTCAAAGACCGTTTTTATCGTCCGACCATCGTGTTTGCGCCTACCGACAACGGCGAAGTGCGCGGTTCGGGACGCTCCATTCCCAATCTACACTTGCGCGATGTTTTGGACTTGGTGTCCAAACGCCATCCCGATTTGATTTTGAAATTCGGCGGACACGCAATGGCGGCGGGTTTGAGCATACTCGAACACAATATTCCCGCGTTTCAGACAGCCTTTGAAGAAGCCGTGCGCGAGATGGTGTGCGAAGACGATTTGTCGCAGACCTATATTACCGACGGCAGCCTGAAAGCCTGCGACATCACGTTGGAACAGGCGCAAAACCTCGCCCGACACGTTTGGGGGCAGGGCTTCGCGCCGCCGAGTTTTACCGACGAATTTCACGTCGTCCGCCAGCAGCCTTTGGGCGCGGAGGGTAAACACAAAAAAGCGTGGCTGCAAAAAGACGGTTGCGAATTTGAAGCCATGTTTTGGCGTTGTAGCGAAGACATTCCCGAATACATCCGCACGGTGTACCGCCCCGTTGCCAACGAATGGCGCAACAATCTTGAATTGCAGCTGTATATCGATTACTGGGAAGCCGCGTAGAGGCGGCGGAACGCCGTTTGAATGTGATTTCTGTTTCTTCATCGTATTTCCTTTTCGGTTGAAACCCTACCCTTTAGGGCGGTAGAATCAGACCTTATTTGGGAGGGGGCGTAACCCCTTCCAAATCAGGACGACACATAGGGCGGTGCTTTATGTGTCGTCCTGTGTGTTGAAACATTTGCCTGTTTGTACGACGGGAATGTTCCCAATCGGAGAAGGCGCATCAAATTTCAGACTCTGCCACAAAAGCAGGGTCTGATTTTTTTGGAGGGCAATCTGTTATAATGACGCGTTGCCGCCGCGAGGGCGGCGTGATTCGGACGGCGTAGTTTCTACGCCTTTTGTTTATGGTTACGGCATCTTGCAAACCTGCGCCTGATGCCGTCTGAACACGGTTGCCCGTGGAGATGCCGCTCTTCGGGTCAGAATATTTATGCTGAAAAAATGGTTAAATAAGATGCTGCCTTCCGGTCGGAGCAGTAAAAAAGCGGAAAGTAAAACGGTCATTCCTGCCGAAAGACACAACATCCGTGCCGAAATGTTGAGCTTTGCCGCCGAAAACGTCATACGCCTCCTGAAAGGGGCAGGGTTTCAGGCTTATGTGGTCGGCGGCGCGGTCAGGGACCTGCTGCTCGGCATCGAACCCAAGGATTTCGATGTCGCAACCGATGCCACGCCCGAACAGGTGCACAAACTCTTCCGCCGCAGCCGCATCATCGGCAGGCGTTTTCAAATCGTCCACGTTATGAACGGCGCGGAAACCATAGAGGTAACGACTTTCCGGGGCGGTGCGAAGGTTCATCAGAACGCGCGCGGCAGAATCATGAAGGACAACACCTACGGCAGCATCGAAGAAGATGCGATGCGGCGCGATTTTACCTGCAATGCCTTGTATTACAATCCTGAAAAAGAAGAAATTTTGGATTTCCACAACGGAATTGCCGATGTTGCCGCCCGCAGGCTGGTGATGATTGGCGATGCCGCCGAACGCTATCGGGAAGACCCTGTCAGGATTTTGCGCGCCATCCGCCTGTCGGGCAAATTGGGCTTTGAGCTGTCGGAGGAAACCGCCGCACCGATTGCCGAATCGATATGCCGTCTGAAGCACGAACCTGTGGCAAGGCTGTTCGACGAAATCATGAAACTGCTGTTTTCAGGGCACGCGCGCGAGTGTCTGAAACGTTTGAACGGATTTGACATACCGGACGACATCCATCCGCTGCTCAATGCCTTGCGCGTTTCAGACGGCATCGCCGGAAAAATGACGGTGCTTGCCTTGAAAAATACCGATGAGCGGCTGCGTGCCGACAAATCGGTTTCGGTCGGTTTCGTACTGGCGGCCCTGATGTGGCCCGAGTTGGAACGCCATTGGAAAAGCAATCTGCAACAGGGTTTGAAACCCGTGCCCGCCCTGTCCGATGCAATCAATACGATGCGCGAAACCGTCGAACGCGGTTGGGGCGTGCCGCAACGCTTTTCCGCCACGATGCGCGAAATTTGGATGTTCCAGCCGCAGTTTGAAAACCGCAAAGGCGCAAGGCCGCACAAACTGTTTGCCCAAACGCGTTTCCGTGCCGCCTATGATTTCCTGCTTTTGCGCGCCGAAACCGGCAATGCGGACCGCGCCCTTGCCGAGTGGTGGACGGCGTTTCAGACGGCATCGCAGGAACAGCGGGCCGATATGACCAAAAACGAGGCCGCCGCCCGGCACGAAAAAAACGAAGGACAGGCGAAAAAACGCCGCCGTCGCAGGCGCAAACTCAAGCCGAAGGTTGTGGGAACGGATTGGGAATAACGGTCAACAGACAAGGAGCAATGAAGTTTTAACACATGGGGTGAAGCATAAAGTGCCGTTCTATGTATTATCCTGATTTGTAAGGGGCCTCATCTCCGTAAATTAAAGTCTGACCCTGCCTCTCGGAAAAAGGATGTCCGGGTGGGCAGGGTTCAAGCAACAAGGAAAAATTGATGAAAAAATGTATTTTGGGCATTTTGACCGCGTGTGCCGCCATGCCCGCATTTGCCGACAGAATCAGCGATTTGGAAGCACGTCTGGCGCAGTTGGAACACCGTGTCGCCGTATTGGAAAGCGGCGGCAATACCGTCAAAATCGACCTTTTCGGTTCAAATTCCACCATGTATGTATGCAGCGTTACGCCTTTTCAAAAGACGTTTGAGGCAAGCGACCGGAATGAAGGCGTGGCGCGGCAGAAAGTGCGTCAGGCGTGCAACCGCGAAACTTCGGCAATGTTTTGCGAAGATGAGGCAATCCGATGCAGAAAATTCGATTGATGTATCGGTTGGAGGGATAAAGAAACGGATACGGAGCTTGGCTTCCGTATCCGTTTTTCTCTGCCCGATTTTCCATGCATCGGGTTTCAGACGGCATTGGAATGTCAGTCGTGTTCTGCCGATTCGTAGGCTTCGACGATTTTTTGCACTAAAGGATGCCGGACGACGTCTTCACTGGTAAAGGTGTGGAAATACAGGCCTTCTACATCGTGCAGTTTCTCACGTGCGTCTTTCAATCCTGATTTGATGTTTTTGGGCAGGTCAATCTGGCTGATGTCGCCGGTGATGACGGCTTTCGCACCAAATCCGATGCGGGTCAGGAACATTTTCATTTGTTCGGGCGTGGTATTTTGTGCCTCGTCGAGGATGATGTATGCGCTGTTGAGCGTCCTGCCGCGCATATAGGCGAGCGGGGCAATCTCAATTAGACCTTTTTCAATCAGCTTGGTTACACGGTCGAAGCCCATTAGGTCATAGAGGGCATCATAAAGCGGACGAAGGTAGGGATCGACTTTCTGGGTCAGGTCACCGGGCAGAAAACCCAGTTTCTCACCGGCTTCAACGGCAGGCCGGACTAAAACGATGCGTTCGATTTGGTGTTTTTCCATTGCGTCAACGGCGGCGGCAACGGCAAGATAGGTTTTGCCCGTGCCTGCGGGCCCCAGCCCGAATACGATGTCGTGGTTGAGCAGGACGCGGATATAGCCGTTTTGTCTGGGTGTCCTGCCGCCGATGCTGCCGCGTTTGGTGCGGAAATAATAGGCGTGGTCATGGTTTTTTTCTTGATGACCGGCATCTTCGGTTTGGGCTTCGACGGCGGCAAGCCTGATGTCGCCGTCGTTTAGGTCGCGCGTCTGCGCCGTTTCCAAGAGTTTGAGCAGTGCGCGTTTGCCGGCGTGTGCAAATGCGCCGTTGAAAGTGAAATGTTCAAAACGGCGGCTGATGTGGATATCGAGTGCTTTAGCAAGTAAATCAAGGTTGTTGTCAAAAGAACCGCACAGACGCTGCAACGCCAAGTTGTCGGTTTCTTCTAAATGCAGGTGGACGGTATGTGTCATATGAAGGTCCGAATAGTTGGATATTGTGTGATTTTAATCTATTTCACCGGTATTTTCTTACCGTATTCTGCGATTGCCTGTCGGAAAATGCCGATCAACCTGCCTATAACGGCATTTTCGCCAAATTCGTTCAGACAGTTTTCCCTAAGTTGGGCAGGTTCAAAATCAGAGTGGTATTCATACATTTTGATGAGTGCGTCGGCAAGGGCATCGTCGTCGTCAACAGGAACCAAATATCCGTTGCCGTCTGAAACAATAGATTCCGCACCACCGCAGCGTGTTGCAATGACGGGCAATCCTTGGGACAGTGCTTCGATATAGACCACGCCGAAGGTTTCTGTGCGGCTGGCAAGGACGAATGCGTCGCTGTTCCTCATCAAATCCAAGACTGCTTCGGGTTGCAGTGCGCCTAAAAATGTAACGGCATGGGTAATTCCCAACTGACGTGCCTGCCGTTTCAGGTTTGTTTCTTCTTGTCCGCTGCCGCCGATATTCAAACGGAGGTTGGAGTGTTTTGCCAAAGCACGGGCAAAGGCAGTGAGCAGGACATCGTGTCCTTTGAGGCGGCGAAGGTGCGAGACGGTGCAGAAGGTAAAATATTTGTCCGGACGATTGATTTGCGGGGGATTGAAGGCTCGGGTAAAGATGTTACCCAGAATGTTAGGCAGATATTGCCATGTAGTGCCGTATTTATGTTGCAGGACTTGGGCGAAACGGCGGCTGACAGCGAGCAGTGCGGAGGCGTGTGCCGCCGCATTTTTCATAGGCTGCCATTGGTGCGGGCGCACCAAACCGCGCGTAATGGTGCTGCTGTGTTCCGTGACGACATAGGGGATGCCGTATTTTTGGGAAATCTTGAAGGCAAGTATGCCGGCATAGTTCATACAGTGGGCATGGATGATGTCGGGAATGCCGTTTTCCCCGATATAGCACTCAAAGGCCTTTAATCCTGCCCGCACCCAGCGGATGCGGTCGATGTCGATGAACGGAAAACGGGGGAAGAAATACATGCTGCGCCATGTATAGATGTCCAAACCTTTTTGCCGGTATTGGGCAAAACCGTAAGGGCCGGTCAGGATGCTTGCCGGTTCTTTGCGCAAGTAGCGGAACATCGGTGCAAGCACGGCGGTTTTGATGCCTTTGCGTTGGAGGGCCTGTGCTTGATTTTGGAAAAAAATCCCGTCCACATCCTGTTCGGATTGCGGATACCATGAGGGGATGACGAGGACGTGCAAGGGTTCGGACATAATATGATTCCGTATCGGAAAGACGGTTATTATAAGGCAGGCCGATCGAATATTAAATTGTTGCCTTACGCTAACGCAATTTAGCGTACCTATATGCTAGATTGGCGGTTTTATAAGTAAGGATACGGATATGCTGCGTTCTATTTTGGCGGCTTCCCTATTGGCGGTATCTTTTCCGGCAGCGGCTGAAGCATTGAATTACAATATTGTCGAATTTTCCGAATCGGCGGGTATCGAGGTGGCTCAGGATACAATGTCCGCGCGTTTCCAGGTGGCGGCAGAAGGACGGGACAAAAATGCCGTCAATGCTGAGTTTGTTAAAAAATTCAACAATTTCACCAGAAAATCAAAAAATGGTAGCTTTAAAACCGAATTGGTATCGCGCAGTGCGATGCCGCGCTATCAATATACCAACGGCAGACGCATTCAAACAGGCTGGGAGGAGCGTGCGGAATTTAAGGTCGAAGGTAGGGATTTTGATGAGTTAAACCGTTTTATTGCCGATATTCAAGCAGATGCCGCATTGGAATATACGGATTTCCATGTGTCGCGTGAACGCCGAAACGAGGTCATCAATCAGGTCAGTAAAGATGCTATTTTGCGTTTCAAGGCGCGTGCCGACAAGTTGTCGGGCATATTGGGTACGTCCGGTTATAAAATCGTCAAATTAAATTTGGGACACATCGGCAGCCATATCGCGGGTGGGGGAACTGCTCAGGCAAAAATGCTTCGTGCCATGCCGATGGCAGCAAGCTACGGCGTGGAGGGTACGGATTCCGTTGCACCTGGTGTGGAGGAAATCAGCATCAGTGTCAATGGAACGGTTCAGTTCTAACCACGGATAAACAGGTAAATGCCGTCTGAAACCGGATGATACGGTTCAGACGGCATTTATATTTTAGGCTTTAGGCAGGGTAACGCCGGTTTGCCCCATATATTTGCCGTTGCGGTCTTTGTATGAGGTTTCGCAGATTTCGTCGCTCTCGAAGAAGAGTACTTGCGCCACGCCTTCGCCGGCGTAGATTTTGGCGGGCAGGGGGGTGGTGTTGGAAAATTCGAGGGTAACGTAGCCTTCCCATTCCGGTTCGAACGGGGTAACGTTGACGATGATGCCGCAGCGGGCGTAGGTGGATTTGCCCAAGCAGACGGTCAGGACGTTGCGCGGGATGCGGAAATATTCGACCGTGCGCGCCAGTGCGAAGGAATTGGGCGGGATGATGCAGCAGTCGTCTTCGACGGTAACGAAGTTTTTGGGATCGAAGTTTTTGGGATCGACGATGGTGCTGTTGATGTTGGTAAAAATTTTAAATTCATTGGCGCAGCGGATATCGTAGCCGTAGCTGGACGTACCGTAGGAGATGATGCGCTGTCCGTTGGCTTCTTTGATTTGATTCGGCTCGAAGGGATCGATCATGCCGAATTCTTCGCTCATGCGGCGTATCCATTTGTCGGACTTGATGCTCATAATGTTTTCCTTGTTTCTTTTGATGTTCGGACAAAGCATTCGGGGATGCCGTCTGAAAAACGGGGCTTATTTGTTTTTGGGCAGTTTCACTTCTTTAATCATGCCGTTTTCGCATTTCATAATGAAGAGGGTTTCGCCGTTTTGCGAGACGGTAAATCTGCCGTGTGCCAAGCCTTTTTTGAACGTGCCCGAGAGTACCATGTTGCGGAATTTGGTACTGTCGGAATTGAACGGTTCGATAAATATTTCGCGGCCGGCGGCAACGGTATAAACGCCTTGTCCGTCGAATTTGCCGTTTTTAAACGAACCGGTATAGTTGCGCCCGTCTTGGCAGCGCCATGTGCCTTTGCCGGCGGGTTTACCGTCTTTGCCGATATCGCCGTCGTAGGTGCAGCCGGGTTCTTGATAGGAAGTCAGAACGGCGGCCGAAGTGGGGAGGGCGAACATCATGGCGGGCAGTAGGAATGCGAGATGTTTAAGCATAAGGGTTATTCCATTGGATTTTGGTTGACGGTATTTTGTCGTGTAAAAGCCGTCTGAAAAATCAATCTTGCCAGCCGCCCAAATAGGAAACCAGCTCTTCCAACATGGTGCTGACGGATTCCGCCATCAGGATTTGCGAGGCGAAGGCAAGACTGGCGGCATCGTCACCGTTGCTTTCGGCTTCTTCCTGCAATACGTCGAGGTATTGGATGCGCTTGAGTGTGAAGTCTTGAGTGAGGATAAAGGCGATTTGTTCGCGCCAAACCAAACCGAGCTGGGTTACGGTTTTACCGTTTTTGACGTGTTGAACCACTTCGTCGGCGGTTAAATCTTGTTTGGATACTTTGACGACGGGAACAATATCGCCCGTACCTTTGAGTTCGCAATCGCTGTCTAATTCAAAACCGCCTTCGCAATGCCCTTGCAACAGCCAGCCGGTCATCAGGGAAGAGGGCGATTGTTTGGTATTCGGCAGCGAGGCTTCCAAACCGCCCAAGGCTTCGCGCAGCTTGGTCAGGATGTTTTCCGCTTTGGTGGAAGCCGCATTGTTGACGAGCAGGTAGCCGTGGCGAGTGTTAAACACCGCCTCTGTACGGCTGCTGCGGGTAAACGCTCGGGGCAGCAGGTCGTCTGTAATTTGCTCTTTAAGCTCTTGTTTTTCTTTGCGGCCGATATTGCGGGCTTCATTGTTTTGGATTTCCGCTACCTTCTCTTCCAAAATATCGCGGATGACGCCGGCAGGCAGGACTTTTTCTTCTTTTTTCAGGGCGACGCGCAAGGTAAAGTCGGCAGGGAAAACGAGTTCAGGGGAGAATGAAACCGGTGCGGTAAAGCCTTCGCTGAACCAGTCTAAGCCTTGGCAATGGGTAAATTCAGCTTCAGCAAGTTTGTCGGCAAGTACGTCCGCCTCAGGCAGCTTTTCTTTGTTGAGCGGATAAAAACTAATCTGCTTGAACCACATAATGTTTCCTGTTGTTTGAAATGTCGGGAATTATTTGCTGAATTGTTTTTTCACACTGACTTTGGTTTTCTTCTTGAAGCGGTTTTTCTCTTCCTTGCGGCCTTCGCGTTTCTCAATACGGTTGCTCAAGCTGACGCGGCGCAACGGTTTTTTCTTCGGTTTGTCTTCCGCATTTTCATACGGGTTTTCCGAAACATTGTATTGAATTCTGAGCGGCGTGCCTTGCAGATTGAAGGCTTTGCGGAAGGTCTGGGTCAGGTAGCGCGTGTAGCTGTCGGAAATCGCGTGCAGCGAATTGCCGTGTACCACAATCACCGGCGGATTCATGCCGCCTTGGTGGGCATAACGCATTTTCGGACGCACCAAGCCTGCGCGCGGCGGTTGCTGACGCTCGATCGCGCTTTGCAGTACGCGCGTGATTTTCGGCGTCGGCATCTTAATCATTGCCGCATTGTAGGCAGCTTGAATGCTGTCGAACAATCCGTCTATGCCGCGTTCTTTCAACGCGGAAATAAAGTGGAACTTGGCAAAATCGAGGAAATACAGTTTGCGGGAAATGTCGCGTTTGATTTGTTCGCGATGCTCTTCGCTGATGCCGTCCCATTTATTGACCGCTACGACCAAGGCACGGCCTGCTTCCAAAGCAAAACCTGCAATCGTCGCATCTTGATCGGCGATATCTTGTTGCGCATCCAACACCAAAACGGCAACGTTTGCCGCCTCAACCGCCTGCATGGCTTTGATAACGGAGAACTTTTCCACCGCTTCATCCACTTTGCCGCGACGGCGCACGCCTGCGGTATCGATGATGGTAAACGGTTTGCCTTCACGTTCAAAATCAATATGGATACTGTCGCGCGTCGTGCCTGCCATATCAAAGGCAATCACGCGCTCTTCGCCGAGAATGGCGTTAACCAGCGTAGACTTGCCGACGTTCGGACGGCCGATGACGGCAAAAACAGGATGTTTTGCTTCTTCCTCTTCTTTTTCAGACTCAGGGAAGGTTTCCAAAATATCTTCAATCAGATAATACACGCCGTCGCCGTGTGCGCCGGAAATAACGTGCGGCTCGCCCAATGCCAGCTCGTAAAACTCGGCGGCAAGCACGGCTCTGTTGCCGCCTTCGCCTTTGTTTACTGCCAGATAAACGGGGCGCGGGCTTTGGCGCAGGCGGTCGGCAATGATTTTATCTTGAGGCGTCAAACCGGTACGGCCGTCTACCAAAAACACAACTGCATCGGCTTCATCGACAGCTTGCAAGGTTTGTTTTGCCATTTCGTGCAAAATGCCGCTATCCACAACCGGCTCAAAACCGCCGGTATCAATGACCAAATAAGGTTTGCTGCCGACTTTGCCGTGTCCGTAATGGCGGTCGCGGGTCAGACCGGGCAGGTCATGCACGAGCGCGTCTTTGGTGCGCGTCAAACGGTTGAATAAAGTAGATTTGCCGACGTTGGGGCGACCGACAAGCGCGATGGTTGGTTTCATGATTAAGTCTTTCTGTGTCAAGTGCCGTTCGGGAGAACTGAACACGAGCAGGTGTCCGTTGGGACACGGCGGATGGGTTTTACGGGAATTGCCGTAGGATGGGGTTGTCTGAAATGCCGTCTGAAGAGAGAGCGGCATTTCAGACGGCATTTATTTCAGCGAATCGAGTTTCATTTGAACCAATTCGCGACCGACAGAATCTTGAGACATTTTTTCCAAAGCCTGTCCGTAGTTTTTTAAGGCTTCTTGGTTTTTTCCCTGTGCGGCATAAACATCGCCTTTAGTTTCCATCAGCAGGGGGGCGAAGTCCGCTTCAACTGGCGTGTCGAGCGCGGCAAGCGCGGCATCGTATTTTTTTTGTTGCAACAACACAACGCCCAGACGCTGCGCCGCCAACGCTTGAATCAGGCTGTCTTTTTGGTTGGACAACACCCATTTCAAATGGCCTTCGGCAACATCGTAATGCTGCGCGTCAAATTCGGTTGCCGCCGCCATCAGTGTGGCTTGGGCGGCGGAAATGGAATGCGGGTAGCTTTGTTGGAGTTTGGTCAATTCGGCATTGATTTCGCTTTGCGGGGCTTTGTTTTGCGCCTTTTCTACGATGTTTGCCAGCACCGCCGCAGCTTCCTGATTTTGGGAAGCCGCACGGTTTTGGTAAACCGTGTATCCCAAGTAGCCGAGCGCCGCCAAAATCAGCACGGCAAACAGCCATTTGCCCGTGGTTTTCCAAAAATATTTAAAGTTGTCTAACTCTTGTTGTTCTTCGAGATGGGCTGCCATTTATGCGTTCTTCCATTGTTGTAAAGTAGGGGTTAAATCCTCGGCGGCGACGGTTTGTTGACCGTGTGCGCCGTTCATGTCTTTGAGCGTAACCGTACCGTTCGCCAGTTCGTCTTGCGCGACAATCAGGGCAAAGCGTGCGCCGCTGTTGTCGGCTTTTTTCATTTGCGCCTTCAGGCTTTGATAGCCGGAATGCTGCATTACATTGAGACCTTGAGCGCGTAAGGCTTGGGCGTATTTCATCACTTGCAAGTCCGCACCTTCACCTTGGTGCATTGCATAGACATCAGGTGCGGCGTTCACTTCCAGAGAGCCGTATTCGCTCACCAAAAGCAGCAGCCGCTCGATACCCATTGCAAAACCGATGGACGGCGCAGGTTTGCCGCCAAGCTCTTCAATCAAACCATCGTAACGGCCGCCGCCGCACACAGTTGCCTGCGCACCGAGTTTGTCGGTTGTCCACTCAAAAACCGTCTGATTGTAATAATCCAAACCGCGGACCAAGCGCGGATTTTCAATATATTGGATACCCAAACCGTCCAACATCGCCTTGAAGCGTGCATAGTGGTTTTGCGAAGCCTCACCCAAGTAATCTACCAAACGCGGCGCCGCATTGCAGATTTCCTGCAAATCAGGGTTTTTCGTATCCAAAACGCGCAAAGGATTGGTTTTCAGACGGCGTTTGCTGTCTTCGTCCAATTTATCTTCATAACGGGTCAGATATGTAACCAATGCCGCACGGTGTGCAGCGCGTTCCTCACGGTTGCCCAAGCTGTTGATTTCCAAAGTCAGGTATTCGCGAATACCCAATTTTTCCCACAAGTCGGCAGACATCGCGATAATTTCCGCATCAATATCCGGCCCTTCAAAACCCAAAGCCTCGATACCGACCTGATGGAACTGACGATAACGGCCTTTTTGCGGACGCTCGCGGCGGAACATCGGCCCCATATACCACAGCTTTTGCGGGCTGTTGTACAGAAGGTTGTGTTCGACCACCGCACGCAGACAAGAAGCCGTACCTTCAGGACGCAGGCTTAAACTCAAAGAGTCGTTTGAATCGGAAAACGTGTACATTTCCTTGCCGACCACATCGGTTTCCTCGCCGATGGAGCGGACAAACAAACCGGTTTGCTCGACAATCGGCGTACGGATTTGCTGATAACCGTAAGCGCGTGTCCAGCGGTTTACCGTATCTTCAAACGCCTGCCAAAACGCAGCCGTCAGTTTGAAATCTTTTTGCTCGACAGGCAGAAGGTCGTTCATGCCTTTGACGGATTGGATTTTTTGTGCCATTTCAAGTAAGAATGCTTAAATCAAATTGCGGGCGATTATAGCGGATTTTTAAGGGCTTGTGAGGATGGAGATGGTTTGCGGACGGGTAAAAATGCCGTCTGAAAACGATATGTCGCTTTTTACCGTAAAAAAGTTTTGCCTATCTCCGCCGTCCGGTGCGGATTATATGTACGCCGATATTTGAAATTACCACTATTTCTATATCCGATAACACTGTATGTTGGTTTTTGAATGCAGGTAAATTAGGTACAATCGTTTCCAATTTTATCTTGACGAGTAAAATATCCATTTGATTTCAGGAGTATATTTATGAAGAAAATAGGGCTGTTGTTTGCGGCACTGCTTGTGCCGTCAATGTCGTTTGCCGATGAGGGCAATTCTGCAAAAATCAACCTGGTTAAGAAACTCTATAAAACGGATGCGCGAGGTTATGCTGTCGGCACAACGTATTCGAAATACGCCGCGCCGGAATTTAAAAAAACAATCAGGCAGGCTTATCATATCATTGATAGGATCAATGAACGGACCGGTGAGTTGGCTTGTGAATATTCCGAGAATTACGATATGGGTTTGGGTAATGGCGATACCAAAATCAGAAAACTTAAAATCGTTCCTTCATCGGGCAATATTGTCCAAGTTTCCTTTTCCGACGGTTCTGAGGCATACAATTTGAAATACGACATCAGTTGTGCGGGCAGCCGTTGCCTTATCAACGATATCGTCAATAACGGGGAGAGTGTCCGGGAGCAGTATCAGCGGATTGTTTCCAAGAAAAGGTGTGACTAAGCGGCCGGATTTTTAAAACCGGTTTGAGTCAGTGTCAATTAAATATTTTGAGGTGTTTTATGAAAAAAATCTTCTTGTTTTTCGCTGCGCTGGCAGCATCGCAACTTTCTCAGGCGGCGCAGCCCAATTGTGCGGCAATGAATAACATAGCAGTTAGAAATGGTGCTTTGTATTCTCCTGCCTTGGGCAAAAAGGTAATGAAACCTGGAAGGCTGTACTTTCACACCGCCCCTCATTCCGCCTGCAAAATGCCGTCGACCTTTATTATCAAAGGAGATGATGTCATCGCTCATCACCACTATAACGGCTACGATTATGTAATGTTTATAAACGATAAGACGGGGGTTGATACGGAAGGTTGGATTCTGGCAAAAGATTTGAGGACGACAGGAACCATGGGGGGCAACTACTGAACTGTGAAGGATATAAAAGGTAAAAATGCCGTCTGAAACAGTTTTCAGACGGCATTTGACTTACTCTGCACGCTTTGCCTGATTTGTTGTGTTACAAACTCCGTCTGCCGTTTGGGGTGTTGTGTGAAAAACGGTTACAATCCGCCGCATGAAAAAACGCAATAATCCTCTTCCGCTGTTGAACGGTGTCAAACCCAGTTATTTGGTGCTGCCGCATGAAAAGCAGTTTTACGGGCTGCCGTTGCTGCATTTTCTGTGCATCCGCTTTCCTTTTGTGGGCGCGGACGATTGGCGCAGGCGGTTGAACAGCGGTTTTGTGGTCGGTTCGGATGGTGCGGCGTTGGACGAACATACTTTGTTCGAGCCGGGTAAGACGATGTTTTATTATCGGGAAACCAGCAGTGAGGATGAGCCGCGTATTCCGTTTGAAGAAAAGATTTTGCATATTGATGAGCATTTGATTGTGGTGGACAAGCCGCATTTTCTGCCCGTCATCCCCAGCGGGCGTTTTTTGAGGGAAACGCTGCTCACACGTCTGCGCCTGCGTCCTGAATTGCAGCATTTGAATGTTGAAGACATTACGCCGCTGCACCGCTTGGACAAGGATACGGCAGGCGTGATGCTGCTGTCGCAAAATCCTGCCACGCGCGGAGCCTATCAGACGATGTTTCAAAACAAAACGGTATGGAAAACGTATGAGGCGCTTGCGCCGACAAGGACGGATTTGCCGTATCCGCTCGATGTGGTTTCGCGTTTGGTGAGGGGTGAGAAATTTTTTACGACGCAAGAGGCGGAAGGCGAACCAAACGCACATACGACGGTCGAACTGATTGAAAACAGGGGGGAATTCAGCCTTTACCGCCTTACGCCGCATACCGGCAAGAAACACCAGTTGCGCGTGCATATGATGGGTTTGGGTATGCCGCTGTTGAATGACGCGCTCTATCCCGTGCCGTCTGAAGCGGGCAGCGAGGATTATCGGAAACCTTTAAAGCTATTGGCAAAAAAGATTGCGTTTGCAGATCCTTTGTCGGGTCTGGAAAGGGTGTTTTACAGTAGGTTTTGCCTATAATGAGAGGGAATGCAAACCCGTATCGGCAGATGTCGCCGATACGGGTTTTATATTGGGGCTGTACTAGATTAGCAGATATGTTACCCTCAAAGTATGAAGATAACACACTGCAAATTAAAGAAAAAAGTACAAAAAGAACTGCTTCGTTTTTTTGTGCTGGAAGTTACCGCCCGTTCTGCCGCCGATATTTTGGGTATCCATCCCAATTCGGCGCACCGTCCCGGCAGCTAAAAATCCTACGGGATTGGTGTGGAATTTAGGGCTAATCTAGTACAGCCCCTTATATTTTGATGCCGTCTGAAAGGGGCTTTATCCGTTCAGGCATACGGGCGCGAAGCGGAGGATGGTGTCGCGCAGAACGATGAGTTTGCCGTGAAAGAAATGCGTGGAACCGGCGATGGTAATGACGGGCAAATCTTGCGGTTCCGCCCATTTCAGTGCTTTTTCGATTTCGACGACTTCGTCTTCCGCGCCGTGTATCATCAGTGTTTTTGCAACATTGGGAACGGCTGACGGTTCCGGACGGTCGGTATAGTGGCAGACTGCTGCGCCCATGAGCAGTAACAGGTCGGGTATGCGCTCTTGTGCGGCAAATGTGGCAACATAACCGCCGAAGGAGAAGCCGGATAAGGCAAATTCGGGGGCTTCGGGATGTTGGGCACGGGCATAATCGATGACGGCGAGGCAGTCTTGCGTTTCGCCGCGTCCGTAATCGTGTGTGCCTTCGCTGTTGCCTACGCCGCGAAGGTTGGGAAGGTAGCAGTGGAAGCCGAGTTTGCTCAATGCTTTGGCGGCGGTTTGGATGACTTTGTTGGTGTTTGTCCCGCCTTGGAGGGGGTTGGGGTGGTTGATGACGGCAACGCCGCGCGCCGGTACTTGTTCGGACGGGATATGGATGGTTTCTAAAATGCCGGCAGGGCCGGATATGTGTATGGTTTCGGGTTTCAGCATAATGATTTCCTCTTGATTTTCCGCATGTTCCGATGCGGCCGTGAAGATAGTTGCTTAAAGGTAGAAATGCTTGCCGTTGTTGGGGTTGGATGCTTTCAGGTCGGCGAGCATGCGGTGGAAGTCCAATCCGTATGCGCTGCTCAGTTTGTCGGCACGTTTTTTGAGTTTGTCTATGTTTTGTTCTTTGGGGCTGCTTTGGAAGGCCATTACCGCGACATTGCCGTGGCTTTCGGCAGGAAGTTCCAATACACGCCCTTCAAAGACGTTTAACAGGCGTTCGATGAAGCGTTGGTAGCGTTTGTCGCCGCTCCACCAGTTGGTCACGAATATGCCGTCTGAAGAAAGTGCGTTTCGGCAGTCTCGGAAGAACGGTTCTTCAACCAGCGTATCGATGATTTGTTCGCCGTCGAATCCGTCCACCAAGATGATATCGGTGTTGTGGCGGAAGACTTTGATGTACTCTGCACCATCTGCTTCAATAATTTCAAATTTCTCGCCCTCGAAAGGCAACTCAAACAGGTTGCGGGCAATGGCGATAACCTGCGGGTTGATATCTACAGCAGTTTGGCGCGTGTCAGGCAGGTAGGTGTCTATCCAGCGTGCAAACGAGCCGCCGCCCAAGCCGATTTGGGTGATATGTTGCGGCAGGCGTTCCGCAAACAGCAGCCAGCCCATCATCGCGCGGCTGTAAGAGAGCACCAGCTCGGACGGGTGGTTGAGGTTCATTGAGCTTTGGATGGTGTCGCTGCCCAAGTGAAGCGAACGGATATTGCCTTCTTCGGAAATGCCGACTTCGGGGAAGCTGGATTTTGCAGGACGCAGGCGGCGGTAGGGATGTCTTGCCATCGGTGTGAGCAGTCAGTTTGAAAGGCAGATATTTTATCAGAATGCCGATGCTTGTCCTGTTTCAAATTAATTTTGTTTTAAATAAGATACTTAGTGTATTTTTATGAGGGGGTCGAACAAATTCCTTGCCAAAGTGTGAAGTTGCCTGCATAATTCGCCTTCTTTGCCGGTATAGCTCAGTTGGTAGAGCACCTGACTTGTAATCAGGGGGTCCCGAGTTCGACTCTTGGTGCCGGCACCATTTCTGCTGATGGTGTTGCAAAACATTTCAGTAAGCCGGTATAGCTCAGTTGGTAGAGCACCTGACTTGTAATCAGGGGGTCCCGAGTTCGACTCTTGGTGCCGGCACCAGATTTGACAGCCCGATTGTGTAAAACAGTCGGGCTGTTTTGCATTTGCGGCACGGTCGGTGGCAGGGCTGCGGGCATTTCACTATAATAGCCCGTTTCAAACTGAAAAGGCCGTCTGAAAAGGGCGGGGTAACAATATCTGATGATTACTGTGAACACACTGCAAAAAATGAAGGCGGCAGGTGAGAAAATCGCGATGCTGACCGCTTACGAATCCAGTTTTGCCGCACTGATGGACGATGCTGGCGTGGAAATGCTGCTGGTCGGCGACTCTTTGGGTATGGCGGTTCAAGGGCGGCAGTCGACGCTGCCGGTCAGCCTGCGCGATATGTGCTATCACACTGAATGTGTAGCACGCGGTGCAAAAAATGCGATGATTGTCAGTGATTTGCCGTTTGGTGCATATCAGCAAAGTAAGGAGCAGGCGTTTGCCGCCGCTGCCGAACTGATGGCGGCAGGAGCGCATATGGTCAAACTCGAAGGCGGCGTGTGGATGGCGGAAACGACTGAATTTCTGCAAATGCGCGGTATTCCGGTTTGCGCGCATATCGGTCTGACCCCGCAATCCGTGTTTGCCTTCGGCGGATATAAAGTTCAGGGGCGCGGTGGCAAGGCGCAGGCGTTGCTTAACGATGCCAAGGCGCATGATGATGCGGGGGCGGCGGTCGTGTTGATGGAGTGTGTTCCTGCGGAACTGGCAAAAAAGGTAACTGAATCCGTTTCTTGTCCGACCATCGGCATCGGCGCGGGCGCGGATTGCGACGGTCAGGTTTTGGTGATGCACGATATGCTCGGTATTTTCCCAGGCAAAACGGCGAAATTCGTCAAAAACTTTATGCACGGGCAAAGCAGCGTTCAAGCGGCGGTTCGTGCGTATGTCGAAGAAGTTAAAGCCAAAACCTTTCCTGCTGCAGAACATATCTTTACAGGCTGAACGGTTTACATGCAGCATGCCGTCTGAAAGCCGTTTCAGACGGCATTTTGTTTTGCCGTGCGCGGCGCGTATAATCGGCGCGTTTTGTCGGGCAGGAAGCCCGAAGGATAAGGATTACCGTTATGCAAATCATACATACCATTCAAGAACTGCGCGCCTGGCGTAAAAATGCGGGAAAGGTGGCATTTGTGCCGACCATGGGCAATCTGCATGAAGGACATCTTGCTCTCGTTCGCGAAGCCAAAAAACGCGCCGACAACGTTGTTGTCAGCATATTCGTCAACCGCCTGCAATTCGGTCAGGGCGAGGATTTCGACAAATATCCGCGTACGTTGCAACAGGATGCGGATAAGCTGGAAGCCGAGGGTGTGGCCGTGATATTCGCACCCGATGAGAAAGAACTCTATCCAAACGTGGAGCAACGGTATAACGTCGAACCGCCCAACCTGCAAAATGAGTTGTGCGGCAAATTCCGTCCGGGACATTTCCGCGGAGTGGCAACGGTAGTGTCCAAGCTGTTCAATATTGTCGCGCCGGATGTTGCCTGTTTCGGCAAAAAAGACTATCAGCAGCTTGCCGTGATTAAAGGTTTGACCGAGGATTTGAATTTCGACATCGAAATTGTCCCCGTCGATACGGGGCGGGCGGCGGACGGTTTGGCACTCTCCAGCCGCAACCGGTACTTGAGCGTTGAGGAACGCGCCGAAGCACCGCGCCTGTACCGCGAGCTGCAGGCGGTTGCCGAATCGCTGAAGCAGGGCAGTTTGGATTATGCAGGTTTGGAAAAACGGGCCGTCCAATCTCTGACGGAACACGGCTGGACGGTCGATTATGTCGAAATCCGCCACGCCGATACGCTCGAAGTGGCACGGACGGGAGATAGGAAACTGGTGGTTTTGGCTGCGGCCCGTTTGGGGGCGACGCGTCTGATTGACAATGTGGAAATAAAACTCCCTTGAATTGCAAGCGTTGGTAATGCCGTCTGAAGCAGTATTTCAGACGGCATTTATTTTTTTGAACGGGGTTTCGCAAATCTACAAACGATTCTGCTTGTGATAAAGTTACGCCTGATTATATGCCGTCTGAAAGTTCGGACGGATGTCGGATAAAGGATGATTATGCTACCTAACCGTTTCAAAATGTTAACTGTGTTGACGGCAGCCTTGATTGCCGGACAGGTGTCTGCCGCCGGAGGCGGTGCGGGGGATATGAAACAGCCGAAGGAAGTCGGAAAGGTTTTAAGGAAACATCAGCGTTACAGTGAGGAAGAAATCAAAAACGAACGCGCACGGCTTGCGGCAGTGGGCGAACGGGTTAATCAGATATTTACGTTGCTGGGAGGGGAAACCGCCTTGCAAAAGGGGCAGGCGGGAACGGCACTTGCCGCCTATATGCTGATGTTGGAGCGTACAAAATCCCCCGAAGTTGCCGAACGTGCCTTGGAAATGGCCGTGTCGCTGAATGCGTTTGAACAGGCTGAGATGATTTATCAGAAATGGCGGCAGATTGAGCCTATACCGGGTGAGGCGCAAAAACGGATGGCCTGGTTGCGGAGCGTGCTGAAAGGAGAAGAAAATCAACGTTTGGACGGGCTGGAAGAGGTCTTGGCGCAGGCAGATGACGGGCAAAACCGCAGGATATTTTTGCTGCTGGCGCAAGCCGCCGTGCAGCAGGACGGATTGGTGCAAAAAGCATCGGAGGCCGTCCACCGCGCGGCGTTGAAATATGAACATCTGCCCGAAGCGGCGGTTGCCGATGTGGTTTTTAACGTGCAAGTGCGGGAAAAAGATAAAGCAATCGCGGCATTGCAACGCTTGGCAAAACTTGATACAGAAATACTACCACCGACCCTGGTAACCTTGCGTTTGGTTGCGCGCCGTTATCCCGAGATACTCAGTGGCTTTTTCGAGCAAACAGACACCAAAAACCTTTCAACCGTTTGGCAGGAAATGGAAATTATGAACCTTGTTTCCCTGCGCAGGCCCGATGATGCATATGAACGCTTGAAAGTGTTGCTGGATGCCAATCCGAATGCAGATCTGTATATTCAGGCGGCAATATTGGCGGCAAACCGGAAAGAAGATGTTTCCGTTATCGACGGCTATGTCGAAAAGGCATACGGCAGGGGGACGGAGGAACAGCGGAGCAGGGCGGCGCTAACGGCGGCGATGATGTATGCTGACCGCAGGGATTACGCCAAAGTCAGGCAGTGGCTGAAAAAAGTATCCGCGCCGGAATATCTGTTCGACAAAGGTGTGTCGGCAGTTGCTGCAACCCTTGAACTGGATGGTGCAAAGGCGGCTTTGCGGCAAATTAGGGAAGTACGGAAACTTCCCGAGCAGCAGGGGCGTTATTTTATGGCGGACAACTTGTCTAAAGTACAGTTGTTTGCCCTGTCAAAACTGCCGGATGCACGGGAGGCTTTGAGGGGGTTGGACAAGATTATCGAAAAACCGCCTGCCGGCAGTAATACAGAGTTACAGGCAGAGGCATTGGTACAGCGGTCAGTTGTTTACGACCGGCTTGGCAAGCGGAAAAAAATGATTTCAGATCTTGAAAGGGCGTTCAGGCTTGCACCCGATAACGCTCAGATTATGAATAATTTAGGTTATAGCCTGCTTTCCGATTCCGAGCGTTTGGACGAGGGTTTTGTATTGCTTCAGAAGGCATATCAAATTAACCCTGACGATATTGCCGTCAACGACAGCATAGGCTGGGCGTATTACCTGAAAGGTGATGCGGAAAGCGCGCTGCCGTATCTCCGTTATTCGTTTGAGAGCCAGCCTGAGCCCGAAGTTGCCGCCCATCTGGGCGAGGTGTTGTGGGCATTGGGTGAACGCGATCAGGCGGTTGATGTGTGGACGCAGGCGGCACACCTTACGGGAGACAAGAAAATATGGCGCGAAACGCTCAAACGTCACGGCATCACATTGCCCGAACTTTCCCGAAAACCTCGGAAATAATGCAGGCCCATCCTTTCAGACGGCATAAGGTTTGCCGGGGAAGCTGCGGCATTCGGGTAAACGGCACGCAGTTTGCACGCGTTTTGCACGGCACGCCGAACCCGCCGACCGGCAGGATGGCACTCGTTAAGGAAATTCTGATGAAACACACCGTATCCGCATCGGTCATCCTGCTTTTGACCGCTTGCGCGCAATTACCTCAAAATAACGAAAACCTGTGGCAGCCGTCCGAACACATCAGCAGTTTTGCAGCAGAAGGGCGGTTGGCAGTCAAAGCGGAAGGGAAAGGTTCGTATGCAAATTTCGACTGGACATACCAGCCTCCTGTAGAAACCATCAATATCAATACACCTTTAGGCAGCACGCTCGGGCAGTTGTGTCAAGACAAAGACGGTGCGTTGGCAGTGGATGCCAAAGGAAATGTTTATCAGGCGGAAAGTGCGGAGGAATTGAGTCGGCAGCTTATTGGTTTCAACCTGCCAATCCAATATCTGCATATCTGGGCAGACGGCAGACGGGTTGCACGCGCACCTTACCGCATCCTTTCAGACGGCATATTGGAACAATACGGTTGGACAATCGGCAGAACCGTCAACAGCGAAGGAAAAGCCCGCATCCTGCAATTGGATAACGGGAAATTGAACATCAGGCTGGTTTTCACCGAAATTGGAATGCCGTCTGAAACCGAAACCCCGGAACGCTGTGCGGCGCGCACGAGATAAGGCGGACAGATGAATATTGCGGACGGACGGCAGGCGTTTCCCGCACCTGCAAAACTGAATCTCGATTTGAGGATTACTGGAAGGCGGGAAGACGGTTATCACAATATCGAAAGCATATTCTGCCTGATAGATTTGCAGGATACCGTATATTTGAAACCAAGGGACGACGGCAAAATCATCCTGCACAATCCGGTTGATGGAATGCCGCAGGAGGCGGATTTAAGCTACCGTGCCGCATCGTTGCTGCAAAAATATGCACGCACCCCTACCGGCGTGGAGATATGGCTGGACAAAAAAATTCCGACCGGGGCCGGTTTGGGCGGAGGAAGCTCGGATGCGGCAACCGTTTTGCTGGTGTTGAACCGTTGGTGGCAGTGCGGTCTGACGCAGCGGCAGCTCATTGATTCGGGCGCGGCTTTGGGGGCGGACGTACCATTTTTTATTTTCGGCAAAAATGCGTTTGCGCGGGGTATAGGCGACAGGCTGGGCGAAATGGATATTCCGAAACAGTGGTATGTCATCGTCAAACCGCCCGTCCACGTTTCCACCGCAAAAATTTTCACACACGAAGGCTTGACACGAAATTCCGCCTCAAGCATAATGCCGACTTTCCAAAACCTGCAACCGTTTAGAAATGATATGCAGGCAGTTGTATTTAAAGAATACCCTGAAGTTTGGAAAGCCTATTCCGAATTGTCCCGATATGGATTTGCCTTAATGACAGGTTCTGGTGCGTGTGTATTCACGGCGTGTCAAGATAGGAATAGCGCATACAATATATACCGACAAGTTTCAGGTTTGTACGAGGCATATTTGGCAGAGGGTCTTTCAAAACATCCTTTGTTGTCCGTATGAACATTGTTGGGGAGTCGTCAAGCGGTTAAGACACTGGATTTTGATTCCAGCATGCGAAGGTTCGAATCCTTCCTCCCCAGCCATATTTTTTTGGGGAGTCGTCAAGCGGTTAAGACACTGGATTTTGATTCCAGCATGCGAAGGTTCGAATCCTTCCTCCCCAGCCAGATAAAAGCGTGTAAGCTTGCTTACACGCTTTTTGTTTCATAGAAATAAAAATATTGAAATGCCTTTGTTTGTGTCGGATGTTGCAGGTATAATGTCGGGCTTGGTACAAGCGGAGGGAAGCATTGTGTTTTCTGAGCGGAAGTTAAACATAAAATCAGGTGAGAATATGGCTGCGTACGACAGTTTGATGGTATTTACAGGTAATGCCAATCCCGAATTGGCACAACGTGTTGTCAAACATTTGGATATTTCCTTGGGAGATGCTTCGGTTTCCAAATTCTCAGACGGTGAAGTTGCCGTCGAGTTGTTGGAAAACGTACGCGGTCGCGATGTCTTTATCCTTCAGCCTACTTGCGCACCGACCAATGACAACCTGATGGAAATCCTGACAATGGCGGATGCGCTCAAACGTGCCTCGGCAGGCCGCATCACGGCAGCTATTCCGTATTTCGGCTATGCGCGCCAAGACCGCCGTCCGCGTTCCGTCCGCGTTCCGATTTCTGCCAAACTGGTAGCAAATATGCTGTATTCGGCAGGGATCGACCGTGTTTTGACCGTTGATCTGCACGCAGACCAGATTCAGGGTTTTTTTGATATTCCTGTGGATAATATTTATGCCACCCCGATTCTGTTGAACGATATCAAGCAGCAGCGGATTGAAAACTTGACTGTTGTCAGCCCTGATATCGGCGGTGTAGTCCGCGCCCGCGCCGTGGCAAAATCTTTGAATGCCGACTTGGCAATCATCGATAAACGCCGTCCGAAAGCCAATGTGGCGGAAGTCATGAACATCATCGGCGATATTCAAGGCAGAACCTGTCTGATTGTGGACGATATGATCGACACTGCAAATACGCTGTGCAAAGCTGCCGTTGCCCTGAAAGAGCGGGGTGCGGAACGTGTTCTGGCCTATGCCAGCCACGCCGTATTCTCCGGAGAGGCAGTCAGCCGTATTGCCTCGTCCGAAATCGACCAGGTGGTCGTAACCGATACCATTCCTTTGTCTGAAGCGGCTAAAAACTGCGACCGTATCCGTCAGGTAACGATTGCCGGTCTGTTGGCCGAAACCGTCCGCCGCATCAGCAACGAAGAATCCGTCTCATATCTTTTTAATGAAGAAGTGATGACAGGCAGCATGTTGCTGCCATAAGCCCGAAGCCGTCTTAAGCTGGTCGCGGCCGATGACGGTAGTTTTATTTAACTTGGAGTATTTAACATGACTTATGAAATTCAAGCCTCTGTTCGTGAAGCACAAGGCACTGGTGCGAGCCGCCGCCTGCGTCGCGAAGGTCAAATCCCCGGTATTTTGTACGGCGAAGGTCAAGAGCCCGTTGCCATTGCCGTGGATCACAAAACCGTATTCTACGCATTGGAAAAAGAATCTTTCCATACTGCGTTGATTAAGTTGTCTTTGAACGGTGAAACTAAAGACGTTATCGTCCGCGATTTCCAAATGCACCCGTTCCGCCGCGAAGTTCAACATATCGACTTCCAAGCTGTGAAAGCTGATCAACTTGTACGTATCCGTGTTCCCCTGCACATCGTTAACGCTGAAAATTCCCAAGCTGTTAAATTGCAAGGCGGCCGTGTGTCTCTGTTGAACACGACTGTTGAAGTGCTTGCGTTGCCTGCCAATATCCCTGCTTTCTTGGATTTGGATTGTGCCGAAGTGGTTGCCGGTGACATTTTGCACTTGTCAGACATCAAATTGCCTGAAGGTGTAGAAAGCGTTTCCCTGAAACGTAACGAAAATCTGGCTGTTGCCACCGTTACCGGTAAAAAACGCTAATTGATTTCAGCAGCAGGGCGGCGCGTATGCAATACGTACCGCCCTGTTGTTTTATGCCGTCTGAACCGTGTTTCAGACGGCATTTCTTTATTTGTTGGAAAAGCGGGATATTTGAAACGGCGGATTACTGCCCTGTCAGACGCACCCAAAGCCTTTGCCACCGGCTTCTTTTTTCTACATTTTCTAGCGCGGCGATTTCTTTTTCGGCAACGGTATGTCCGTTTTGCCTGATTTTGATTTTTCCTAAAATCTGCCCTTTTTTTACCGGGGCGGGAATCGGCTGTATGGTTTCCAAAATCTGTTCGGCTGTTTTCGCTTCCTTATGTGGCAGAGTGATGTAGGCTTCTTTGAGGAAGCCTGCGCGGACGGTTTTTTTGCTGCCTCCGGAAATTTGGATTTGGGCAACGGTTTTGCCTTTCGGATATATTTTGGGCGTATCGAAGGCCTGCAATGCCCAGTTCAGCAGCTTGCTGTTGTCCGATGCGCGTGTTTCCGCCGATTCCGAACCCAATGTGATGACAAGGATGTGCCTGCCGTTGCCGGAGTATGACACGGCAAGGTTGTAGCCGCCGCTTTCTGTGTGTCCGGCTTTCAGACCGTTTACATTGTTGTCCCTATATAAAAGGATATTGCGGTTGTTTTGTTCTATATTTTTGAATTTGAAAGATTTGATGGAAAACAGCGGGTAATATTCCGGAAAGTCGCGCATCAATGCTTCAGACAGCAGGGCGAGGTCTTTGGCGGTGGAAACCTGTCCTTCTCTACTCAAGCCTGTCGGGTTTTTGAATACGGTGTTTTTCATGCCCAGGCGTCGGGCTTCTTTGTTCATTTGTTGCACAAAATTTTCAATCGAACCGTTGCCCAGCCGGCCGGCAAGGGTTAGGGCGGCATCGTTTGCGGATAGGGCAATCATGCCTTTTAAGAGTTTGTCGGTGCTGACCGTATCGCCGGGACGTACAAACATTCTGCTCCCTTCTGAAGCCCATGCGGATTCGGGTATTTTTAAGTTTTCTTCAGATTGGATATTTCCCGATTTCATGTTTTTGAAAACCAAATATGCGGTCATCAGTTGGGTTAGTGCCGCCGGTTCGACAGGGGTATTGATGTTTTTGGCGGATAAAGTCTGTCTGCTTTGAAGGTCGATAACGATGTGTGCCGCTGTGAGGGTTTCGGGTGTTTGGAGCGAGGGGGCGGCGTGTACCGTCGGTCTGTTGGGCGCGGGCGATGCAGCCGTTGCGTGAGAAACGCCTAAGATAATGGAAAGCAGGACGGGCAGGATTTTATGTGCTGTCATGAAATATTCTAATTGTGTGAGTGTTTCAGCTTGCCGATTATACGCTTAGGGTGTCTGATCGGGCGGATTTTTCTTGCTTTCGGGCTGTCTTGGGCGTATGGTTTGGGGTTTTGCGATTTTAACAAACCGATTATCCCATATTGAATTATGAACACGCCCCTTCCTTATTCCGATTACCTTATCCGCATCCTGACGGCATCTGTCTATGATGTGGCGGTGGAAACGCCTTTGGAACCGGCACGCAGCCTTTCTGTACGTTTGAAAAACAACATCCTTTTGAAACGTGAAGATTTGCAGCCGGTTTTTTCGTTCAAAATACGCGGCGCGTACAACAAAATGTCCAAGTTGCCGAAAGATGCGCTCGCTTGCGGCGTGATTGCGGCAAGCGCGGGCAATCACGCCCAAGGCGTGGCATTGTCCGCACAGCGTTTGGGCTGCCGTGCCGTTATCGTTATGCCGGAGACTACGCCGAAAATCAAAGTGGATGCGGTCAAAAGCCGTGGCGGCGAGGTGGTTTTGCGCGGTGTTTCATACAACGATGCCTACGATTATGCGATGGAGCTGGCGGAACAGGAAGGGCTGACCTATATCGCACCGTTTGACGATCCTGATGTGATTGCGGGACAGGGGACGGTGGGGATGGAAATTGTCAGCCAACATCCCGATTCAATCCGCGCCGTATTCGTACCGATAGGGGGAGGCGGCTTGGCGGCGGGCGTGGCGGCATTTATCAAGCAGGTCCGTCCCGAAATCAAAGTTATCGGCGTACAGACCAACGATTCCTGCTGTATGAAGCAGTCGGTCGAAGCGGGCGAAATCGTCCATTTGAAAGATGTCGGGCTGTTTTCAGACGGCACTGCGGTCAAAGTCGTCGGAAACGAAACCTTCCGCCTCTGCAAAGAACTTTTGGATGAAATCATTACAGTCGATACCGATGCGGTTTGCGGCGCGGTCAAGGATATTTTTGATGATACGCGCAGCATTACCGAGCCGGCTGGCGCGTTGGCGTTGGCGGGTCTGAAAGCCTATATTGCCCGAGAAGGTGCGGAAAACCAAACCCTGATTGCCGTTACCAGCGGCGCGAATATGAATTTTCACCGTTTGCGCCACGTTTCGGAACGGAGCGAATTGGGCGAGGGCAACGAAGGTATTTTTGCCGTTACCATCCCCGAAGAACGCGGCAGCTTCCTTAAGTTTGTCAATATATTGGGAAATAGGAATATTACCGAGTTCAACTACCGCTACGGGGACGATGAAAAAGCGCATATCTTTGTCGGACTTCAAGCGGCAGGCCCGCAGGATTTGGCGGTTATCGGCAGCCGGTTGGATGAGGCGGGATTGCCCAATGTCGATTTGACCAACAATGAGATTGCCAAAATCCATATCCGCTATATGGTCGGAGGGCGGACGGACAAAGTAGGGAACGAGCGTCTGGTCAGTTTTGAGTTTCCGGAGCGTCCGGGGGCGTTGGCGAGCTTTTTGAACCATATGCAGGGCGGTTGGAATATTACGCTCTTCCATTACCGCAACCACGGTGCGGATTACGGGCGGATTTTGGTCGGTATCGACGTGCCGCCGCACGATGCCGCCGCATTTGACGGTTTCTTGGAAAGTCTGGGATACAGCTATCACGAGGAAACGCAAAATGCCGCGTACAAGCTGTTTCTTGCCTGACGCTTGACACGCAATGCCGTCTGAAAGCCTTTCAGACGGCATTGTGCTTTCAGGGTTAAATCGAATATTCAATCAGCTCGTTTTGAGAAAAGACATAAACCTGTTTCGGAATCAGCTTTAATTCTTTGCCTTCGGCGATTTGGTAACGCGCGGCATCGCTGCCAGCCAGCGTGATGTGCACGTCCTGTTTGCCGTGTTTCACCAAAACGTGCGTCAATGCGCCGACGGCGTGGATTTTTTCGATTTTGGCGCGGATCATCGGGGTTTCGTGTTCGGCGGCAAGCTGCCATTCGTGCGGGCGGATATAGCCGGTGGCGGTTTGCTCCTGCCATTTGTATTGCGCGTCCAATTTCCACGCGAAGCCGTTGTAATGCCAGAAGCCTTTTTCGATGCGTCCTTCAAATGCGTCGGTTTCGCCGAGGAACTCGGTAACGAAGGCGTTTTCAGGTTTGCGGTAAATGGCTTCGGCACTGCCGGTTTGTTCGATTTTGCCGTGGTTCATCACGACGATTTCGTCGGAAACTTCGAGGGCTTCTTCTTGGTCGTGTGTAACCAAAATGCTGGTTACACCCAAGTTGTGATGAATGTCGCGCAACCAGGTGCGTAATTCTTTGCGTACTTTGGCATCCAGCGCGCCGAAGGGTTCGTCCAAAAGCAGGAGTTTCGGTTCGACCGCAAGCGCGCGGGCGAGGGCGATGCGCTGGCGTTGCCCGCCGGAGAGTTGGTGCGGATAGGATTTGGCGAGGTGGGAGAGCTGCACGAGCTTGAGCAATTCTTCGACTTTGGCGCGGATTTGTCCTTTGGACGGGCGTTCGGACTTGGGCAATACGGTCAAACCGAAAGCGACGTTGTCAAACACGTTCATGTGGCGGAAGAGGGCGTAGTGTTGGAACACGAAACCGACTTTGCGTTCGCGGACGTGTTTGGCGGTTACGTCCTGCCCGTCAAACAGAATCTTGCCACCGTCGGCGTTTTCCAGTCCGGCGATAATGCGTAAAAGCGTGGTTTTGCCGCAGCCGGACGGGCCGAGCAGGGAAACGAGTTTGCCGGTGGGGACGTTGAGGTTGATGTTTTTCAGCGCGTGGAACGCTCCGAAGTGTTTGTTTAGGTTTTGAATAGTAATGCTCATGCTGCGTTCCTTTCGGCGGCGGCGAGTTTTTTATCTTGTAATTTGGTGATGATGTTCTGCACCGCCAGCGTCGCCAGTGCTAAAAGTGCCAATACGCCGGAGAGGGCGAATGCGCCGGTGAAGTTGTATTCGTTGTAGAAGATTTCGACCAAAAGCGGGACGGTGTTGGTTTCGCCGCGTATGTGTCCCGATACCACGCTGACCGCGCCGAACTCGCCCATCGCGCGGGCGTTGGTAAGGATGATGCCGTAGAGTAACGCCCATTTGATGTTGGGCAGGGTAACGCGCCAAAACATCTGCCAGCCGCTTGCGCCGAGTATCAATGCCGCCTGTTCTTCGCTGTCGCCCTGTGCCTGCATCAGCGGGATGATTTCGCGTGCGACAAAAGGGAAGGTAACGAACAGCGTCGCCAAAATAATGCCGGGGATGGCGAAAATAATCTGTATGCCTTGCGCTTCGAGCCGGCCACCCAATGCCGTGTGCGCGCCGAACAATAAGACGAACATCAAACCGGCTACCACTGGCGATACGGAAAACGGCAAATCGAGCAGGGTGGTCAGCAACTGTTTGCCTCGGAAGTCAAAACGGGTCAGCAGCCACGCCATCGCCACGCCCAAGACGGCATTGACGGAGACGACAATCAGCGCGGTAATCAGCGTCAATTTGATGGCAGACCACGCTTCGGAATCGCTTAAGGATTTCAGGTACAAATCCCAACCGCCTTTTAAGGCCTCGTAGAATACGGCAACCAAAGGCACAACCAACATCAGCAACAGAAAGCCCAAGGCGGTAGCAGTCAGCAATACGCGCAGCCAACGCGGTTCGGTCAGGTTGGGATTGGCGGAATAGGGTTTCATGGCGGTGGTGTTCTTTGGTTGGTTTTAAAATGTTTGGAGGTCGTCTGAAAAACTGTTTTTTGTGGGGTGGATTCGTTTTCAGACGGCCTTTTATCTTTTATAGATTAAAAGGGGAGCAAAAAACGTTCGGCTGCCGTCATTCCCGCGCAGGCGGGAATCCACCACAGGGCAACAGGAAAACAGAAAATAAATAAGGCAGCCGAAATTCACCAATGGATTCCCGCCTGCGCGGGAATGACGGTAACAGGTATTTCAGACGACCTCAACCCTTCGCGCCCGAACGCCTGCCCAACGCCCACTGCATCACGTTCAGCGCAAACAGAATCACAAACGAAACCAGCAGCATAAACAACGCCACCGCCGACGCGCCCTGTACGTCGAACTGTTCCAGCTTGCCCGTAATAATCAGCGGCAGGATTTCGGAAACCATCGGAATGTTGCCCGCGATAAAAATCACCGAGCCGTATTCCCCCGTTGCCCGCGCGAACATCATACCCGCACCGGTTAAGAGCGCGGGCGTGATTTCCGGCAGCAGCACGCAGCGGAACGTCGTGAAACGGTTTGCGCCCAAAGTCGCCGCCGCTTCCTCATATTCGCCCGACAATTCCTCCAATACCGGCTGCACGGCGCGGACGATAAAGGGCAGGCTGACGACGACCAGCGCAATCCAAATGCCGACGGGTGTAAACGCAATTTTGATGCCCAAAGGCTCGAAAAAACGGCCTATCCAACCGTTGGGCGCATACAGGGTCGCCAACGCGATACCCGTAACCGCCGTCGGCAGCGCAAACGGCAAATCGACCAGCGCGTTCGCCAGACCCTTGCCCGGAAATTCATAGCGCACCAACACCCACGCCACCAGCGTGCCGAACACGACATTGGTCAGCATCGCATAAAACGACATCCGCAAACTCAGCCACACCGCCGCCAACACGTTCGGCTCGGCAATCGTGTTCCAAAAGCCGCCCCAGCCGATTTCCGCCGCCTTCGCCGCCATCATCGCAAACGGCAAAACCACCAGAAGCGACAGGCACAATACGGTCAGGCCGAGGCTGATTTTGAAGCCGGGCAGTACGCTGGGCGTTTTGAGTAATAACATGAAATAATGCTGAAAATAGAAAAAGGAAGGGCTACTTTAACGATGCCGTCTGAAAAAAGGAAAGAATTATTGGTTTGGCGCAAAGATAATTTTGTTATAAGGCGTTTGAAGTTTATCAGATGGGCGGTATATTCTAAAATAATGCCCTATTTTCATATCAAACCATATGTTGTAAGGAACTATTATGGAGATTTTACCTTTTCAGGAAAGTATTGCGGAGCGTATGCTCGTCGGAACGGAAGGAGAGTCGGTTCATCGGGATGCGCAGTTCGTTCAAACGGCAAACGGTTATTGGATTGCGTGGCATGAAGGCGTAGCGGCACTGCTTGCGCCGGATACGCCTCCCGATATTCCGTGTTTTTGGGTAGAAGGGGCGGAAAGCCTTGAAGAGTTGTGTGCCATGGTGGAACGCGGCGAGTTTGACGAAGTGGAAGAGTTTGACGGCGATGACGACGAATGGCTTGAAGCGGCTAAAGGTTGCGGACACCACGGCGACGCTTGCGCCTGCGGACATTGATTCGGATTTCCCGTAAAAAATGCCGTCTGAAATGTGTTCAGACGGCATTTTGTCGGTTTGCGGCTTATACGGCAAAACGTTTGGCGACTTCGTCCCAGTTGACGATTTCCCAAAAACCTTTCAGGTAGTTGGGACGGCTGTTGCGGTAGTCGATGTAATAGGCGTGTTCCCACACGTCGCAGGTCAGCAGCGGCGTGTTTTCAGTGGTCAGCGGAGTTGCTGCGTTGGAAGTGGAAACCAAATCCAATCCGCCGGCAGGGGTTTTCACCAGCCATGCCCAACCGGAGCCGAAAGTACCGGCAGCGCAGGCATTGAACGCTTCTTGGAATTTCTCGAAGCTGCCCCATTTCGTGTCGATGGCGGCGGCCAGTTCACCGGAAGGTTTGCCTTGACCTTTGGACGTGAAACCCAGCCAGTAGAAAGTGTGGTTCCAAGTTTGCGCCGCGTTGTTGAACACGCCGCCCGAAGATTTTTTCACAATCTCTTCCAAAGGCAGGTTTTCAAATTCGGTGCCTTTGATTTGATTGTTCAGGTTGGTGATGTAGGTTTGATGGTGTTTGCCGTAGTGGAATTCCAAAGTCTCTTTGCTCAGATGCGGGGACAATGCGTCCAGTTCATAAGGCAGTTGCGGCAGCTTATGTTCCATTTTGTGCTCCTAATATTGTTTTAAATGTTGTATTTTGGCAGTGTTGCTGCAAATAGCTCAGCAGCGCACATATTTTACCTGTTTTGAGGGATGGAAACCAATTAAACCTGCTTTACGCTATAATAGAAGATTGCAATTTCGGCACGACAGATAGGATGTACCATGAACGATTACGCAGCTATGCCGTCTGAAGACCGTGAGGTCGGAGCATTGTCGCTGCCTCCACATTCGATGGAGGCGGAACAATCCGTTTTGGGTGGGTTGATGCTGGAAAATCCGGCTTGGGACAGGATTGCCGATGTGGTTTCCGGTGAAGACTTCTACCGCCACGAACACCGCCTGATTTTCCGATCCATTGCCAAATTAATCAATGAGAGCCGTCCCGCAGATGTGATTACGGTTCAGGAAGATTTGCAGCGGAACGAAGAATTGGAAGCGGCAGGCGGATTTGAATATCTGATTACGCTGGCGCAAAACACCCCGTCTGCCGCCAACATCCGCCGCTATGCCGAAATCGTGCGCGAGCGTTCCATCATGCGCCAACTCGCCGAAGTGGGGACGGAAATCGCCCGCAGCGCATTCAATCCGCAAGGCAGGGATGCGGGGCAGCTTTTGGACGAGGCGGAAAACAAAGTGTTTCAAATTGCCGAAAGCACGGTCAAATCCAAGCAGGGCTTTTTGGAGATGCCCGATTTGCTGAAAGAAGTCGTACAGCGCATCGATATGCTTTATTCGCGCGACAATCCCGATGAAGTTACCGGCGTGCCGACAGGGTTCATCGACCTTGATAAAAAAACCTCGGGTCTGCAACCCGGCGACCTGATTATCGTCGCCGGCCGCCCGTCTATGGGTAAAACCGCCTTTTCCATCAATATTGCCGAGTATGTCGCCATTGAAAAACATTTGCCCGTTGCCGTCTTCTCGATGGAGATGGGCGGTGCGCAACTGGTCATGCGTATGCTCGGCTCGGTCGGACGGTTGGATCAAAGCGTCTTGAAAACAGGCAGGTTGGAAGACGAACATTGGGGGCGTTTGAACGAGGCAGTCGTCAAACTTTCCGACGCGCCTATGTTTATTGACGAAACCCCGAATCTGACCGCCCTCGAGCTGCGCGCCCGTGCCCGCCGTCTCGCCCGTCAATTTAACAATAAGCTTGGATTGATCGTCATTGACTACCTGCAATTGATGGCGGGATCCGGCCGTTCCGACAACCGAGCTTCGGAGCTGGGAGAGATTTCACGTTCGCTTAAAGCGTTGGCGAAAGAATTGCAAGTCCCCATCATCGCCCTGTCGCAATTGAGCCGTACCGTCGAACAGCGTACGGACAAACGCCCCATGATGTCCGACTTGAGGGAGTCCGGTGCTATCGAGCAAGATGCCGACCTGATTATGTTCATGTACCGCGACGAATACTACAACCAGGACTCACCCATGAAAGGCCTTGCCGAATGTATTATCGGCAAACACCGCAACGGTCCGGTCGGAAAAGTTTTCCTGACATGGATGGGGCAGTTTACCAAATTCGACAATGCTGCCTATGTTCCCGAGGAGGCAAAGATAGAAGATTAAATGGTTATATAAAAATTTATTAGGCAAAATCAGGCACAATCGTTTAAAATCATGCTTAGAGATTGCCCTAAAAAATAAAATGCGGTCTTGAGGCATTTTTGCATTCAGACGGCATATAATTGAAAATACATTACCAGTTAACGTCCTATTGCTTATGTGTACACGAAAACAACAAGGTTTCACGCTAATAGAGCTGCTCATCGTGATGGTCATCGCAGCCATTATGGCGATGATAGCCCTCCCCAGTATGAGCCGGTGGATTGCATCCCGCCGCATCGCCAGTCACGCGGAGCAGGTTGCCAACCTTTTGCGTTTCTCCAGGGGCGAAGCCGTCCGGCTCAATCTCCCTGTCTATATCTGTCCTGTTCAAGTTAGAAAAGACGGTACGGTCAACAACCAATGCGACTTCAGTAAGAAGGGGCAGGGAATGTTGGCTTTCGGCGACAAAAACGGCAATAAGGCATATGACGGCGATGCGGCGGATGTTTTCCTCCGCAGTGTGGTGTTGAATGATGCCGCCGACAGCCGGATTAATTATGCCTTCAACCATATCGCTTTCGGTAAGTCTCAACCGACTGCCGACCGTGTTGTTTGGACTTTCAACCAAAACGGGGCATTCGGCTATTCTCCCGATCAGAATCTCGCGCGTACTTCCAGATTTGTTTACTCCGACGGTTATATCCAAATCGTGCTGACAGATGCGAAGGCGGTTTCTGCCGATGAAAAGAAATTCCGTTCGGCGGTGGTTTTGATTGACAGCAGCGGCAGGGTTGAGGTTTGTCCTAGAAACGATACGCGTGCCGTATGCCAACATCAATGACTGTTTTAGTCGGTTTGGGAAATAAAAAATGAAGAATAATGATTGCTTCCGCCTGAAAAATCCCCAGTCCGGTATGGCGCTGATAGAAGTTTTGGTTGCTATGCTCGTTCTGACCATCGGTATTTTGGCATTGCTGTCCGTGCAGTTGCGGACGGTCGCTTCCGTCAGGGAAGCAGAAACGCAAACCATCGTCAGCCAAATCACGCAAAACCTGATGGAGGGAATGTTGATTAATCCGACCATTGATTCGGACAGCAACAAGAAGAACTATAATCTTTACACAGGGTCGTACACCCCCGCTTCCTCTGATGGCGACTTCACGCCTAATAATTTGAAAACCAAGGAGGATTTGGCAAAAGCCCAGTTGGACAGGTTCGGTTATGAATTGAAAAATGCCTTGCCGGATGCGGCAGCCATTCATTACGCCGTCTGCAAAGATTCGTCGGGTAACGCGCCGACATTGTCCGACAGCGGTGCTTTTTCTTCAAATTGTGACAATAAGGCAAACGGAGATACTTTAATTAAAGTATTGTGGGTAAATGATTCGGCAGGGGATTCGGATATTGCACATACGAATCTTGAAGCGAACGGCGACAATATCGTATATACCTATCAGGCAAGGGTCGGAGGTCGGGAATGAAACGTAAAATGCTAAACGTACCAAAAGGCGGTTATGATGGTATGAAGGGTTTTACCATTGTTGAATTTCTGGTTGCGGGCCTGCTCAGTATGATTGTCCTGATGGCGGTCGGATCGAGTTACTTTACGTCCCGGAAATTAAATGATGCGGCAAACGAGCGTCTTGCCGCACAACAGGATTTGCGGAATGCGGCAACATTGATTGTCCGCGATGCGAGAATGGCGGGCGGCTTCGGTTGTTTCAATATGTCCGAGCATCCTGCAACTGATGTTGTTTCCGATACGACGCAACAAAATTCTCCTTTTTCCTTAAAAAGGAACGGTATAGATAAACTTATTCCCATAGCGGAATCTTCAAATATCGGATATCCAGGTTTTACCCAGTCCGGTAAGGCATTGATTTTCCAATACGGTATCGATGATGCTAATGCAAGCGCCGCGACTACCGTCGTCAGCAGCTGTGCCGCAATATCGAAACCGGGCAAGCAAATCCTTACTTTAGAAAATGTAAAAAAAGAATTGAATATTCCGGATACGGATAACAGGCAAAATGGCAATATTGCGCGTCAAAGGCATGAGGTCAATGCCTATGCGGTCGGCAAGATTGCCGATGAGGAAGGTTTGTTCCGCTTCCAATTGAATGCCGGTGGCGGGTGGGGTAATCCTCAGTTGCTCGTGAAAAAAATTACCCATATGAATGTGCGGTATGTCTATGTTTCCGACTGTCCTGAAGATGAAGATGCCGGCAAAGAGGAAAAATTCAAATATACGGATAAATTCGACAGCTCCAAAGGTGCTGTTACGCCTGCCGGGGTGGAAGTTTTATTGAATAGCGGTACTGATACCAAGATTGCCGCTTCTTCAGACAATAATATTTATGCTTACCGTATCGATGCGACAATACGCGGGGGAAATGTATGCGCAAACAGAACACTTTGACGGGAATCCCGACTTCTGACGGACAGAGGGGGTTCGCACTGTTTATCGTGCTGATGGTTATGATCGTCGTGGCCTTTTTGGTTGTAACTGCCGCGCAGTCTTACAATACCGAGCAGAGGATCAGTGCCAACGAATCAGATAGGAAATTGGCTTTGTCTTTAGCCGAGGCGGCTTTGCGGGACGGCGAATTTCAGGTTTTGGATTTGGAATATACTACGGATAGTGAGGTTACATTTAGCGAAAACTGTGAAAACGGCCTGTGTACCGCAGTGAATGTGCGGACAAATAATGATAATGAAGAGGCTTTTGACAATATCGTGGTGCAAGGCAAGCCTACCGTTGAGGCGGTGAAGCGTTTTTGCCCTGCAAATTCTACCAACCTGTGTATTGACAATAAAGGGATGGTATATGGGAAAGGTACGGGAAGCGTCAGCAAAATGCCGCGTTATATTATCGAATATTTGGGTGTGAAGAATAACCAAAATATTTACAGGGTTACTGCCAAGGCTTGGGGTAAGAATGCCAATACCGTGGTCGTCCTGCAATCTTATGTAAGCAATAATGATGAGCAATAAAATGGAGCAAAAAGGGTTTACATTGGTTGAGGTAATGATAGTCGTCGCGATACTCGGCATCATCAGCGTCATTGCCATACCTTCTTATCAGAGTTATATTGAAAAAGGCTATCAGTCCCAGCTTTATACGGAGATGGTCAGTATCAACAATGCTTTCAAACAGATTATTTTGAAAAATCCCGGGGAAAGTAATCAAAACCTTGAAACGGAACTGAAGAAGTTTGTGCCGGCTTATCGGATGAATCCTAAAATTGCCGAAAAATATAGTGTTTCAGGGGAATTTGTCGATGCGACAAAATCAAGGGCATACAGGTTGGTCGGCGTTCCGAAGGCAGGGACGGGTTATACCTTGTCGGTATGGGTGAACAGCGTGGGCGACGGATACAAATGCCGTGATGCCGCTTCTGCCCGAGCCTATTCGGAGACCTTGTCCGCAGATGCCGGCTGCGAAGCTTTCTCTAATCGTAAAAAATAGGGCTGTTTTGCCAATGCCGTCTGAAGATTAATTTTCAGACGGCATTTTTTACGGACATTTTGAAATGAATTATGTCATCAACCATCCCAAGATGCCTGACGAGCCGACCCCTATCAATACGGTAGGCAACATAGAAAAGCGGCAGGCTGCCAAGGCGGTTAACGCGATGGCGATAAGTTCGTGCGGCTTGTCGGATACGAAATAGGGGGCAATGACGGAAATCAGGACGCAGCCCGGCGCGGCTTCCATAATGGTTTGGGCACGGCGGCTTAAGGTTCGGTTACGCAGTGCGAAAAAGCCGATCAACCGGGTAGAGTAGGTAACGGCAAGCATAGAGGCAAACAACAGGAATGATTGGAGCGACAATAAACTTTTCATTTTTGTTCTCCCCAGAGATAAGCCGATAACAGACCGGACAGTGCGCCGGCAGGAACATACCACGCGCCGTCAACGGTCAGGTAAACGGCGGATGCAACAATCAGGCTGACAAACCAAGGTCTTGATGCGGAAAAACTTTTCCACATCCCCCTCAATAAAACCAGAAATACGGCAGGAAACGCCATACCGAATCCCCAAGCGGACACATTGCCGAACACAGGCCCTACTGCCGCGCCGAGGGCGGCAAACCCTATCCAGGTAATGTAGAGGATAAAGCATACGCCCATATAAAAAGGCATATTGAATGCGGGCAAACCGGCTGCTTTCCGTTTTTGGATTTCGGAGAATGCCATCGCCCAGCTTTCATCACACATAAAAAACAGTGCGGGCACGGCTTTTTTCAGCGGTATTCCTTTCAGGTGCGGGGCAAGCGCCGCCCCCATCAGGATATGCCGCGAATTAATCATAAAGGTTACGGTGGCGATAAGCAGTATCGGCAGAGGTTCCGCCCACAGGTTGACCGTTGCAAATTCAGAGCCTCCGGCAAAATTCATACCGGTCATCAGCAGCATTTCCAGCCAAGTCATACCTTTTTGCCCGCCCTGCATACCGAGTATCAATGCCCAAGGCAAAAGCCCAATCAGCATGGGCGAACTTTCTTTGATGCCGCGTATGAATTCATCACGTGGAGAGGCTGTGTGCGTCATGTTAATGTTTATATATGAAAAGACGGGGTGGTATTATACACAGGCAGAATGTTTTTGACAGTCGAGGATGGTTTCAAAACAAAAGCAGTTTGTTGTGTTTCAGCGTAAACACGGCTTGTGTATAATCTCCCATCTTTGAAACCGGCCGTATGCAGGAGCAAGACGATGAATATTGAAGTAGAAATGAAAGTGTTGGACGAGAGGATGGCGGATTTTATCCCTGCCTATGCGACGGAGGGTTCCGCAGGTTTGGATTTGCGCGCCTGTTTGGATGAGGAAGTCGTTTTGCAGCCGGGTGAAACGTTTCTTGTGCCGACAGGTTTGGCAATTTATTTGGCCGATCCTGCATATGCCGCTATTTTGCTGCCCCGTTCCGGCTTGGGGCATAAACACGGTATTGTCTTGGGTAACTTGGTCGGTTTGATTGACTCTGATTATCAAGGAGAATTGAAGGTGTCGTTATGGAACAGGGGCAGTGAACCGTTTGCCGTCAAGCCGTTTGAGCGTATCGCGCAGATGGTTGTCGTGCCAATCGTGCAGGCGCGTTTCAAACGTGTCGAAGAATTTGTCGGAAGCAGCCGGGGAGAAGGCGGTTTCGGCAGTACGGGTTTGCATTGAATATAAAATGCCATCTGAAGAGCACGTCAGGTTCAGACGGCATATCTTCTGATATACCGACAACCGGAGAAAATCATGAATACCTTACTCAACCAACTCAAACCCTATCCCTTTGCCCGACTGCGTGAAGCGATGCAGGGCATTTCCGCGCCTGAAGGCATGGAAGCCGTCCCGCTGCATATCGGCGAACCGAAACACCCGACACCGAAAGTCATTACGGATGCGCTGACCGCTTCATTGCACGAGTTGGAAAAATATCCGCTGACTGCGGGTCTGCCTGAACTGCGTCAGGCGTGTGCGAACTGGTTAAAACGCCGTTATGACGGCTTGACGGTCAATCCGGATAATGAAATTCTGCCGGTTTTGGGCAGTAGGGAGGCGTTGTTTTCTTTTGTCCAAACCGTGTTGAACCCTGTTTCAGACGGCATCAAACCCGTCATCGTCAGCCCGAACCCTTTTTATCAAATTTACGAAGGCGCGGCAGTTTTGGGCGGCGGTGAAATCCATTTTGCCAATTGCCCCGCACCGTCTTTCAACCCCGATTGGCGCAGTATTTCCGAAGAGGTTTGGAAACTCACCAAACTGGTGTTCGTCTGTTCGCCCAACAACCCCAGCGGCAGCGTGCTGGATTTGGATGGCTGGAAAGAAGTTTTTGATTTGCAAGACAAATATGGTTTCATTATTGCCTCGGATGAATGCTATTCCGAAATCTATTTCGACGGCAACAAACCTTTGGGCTGCCTGCAGGCCGCTGCACAGTCGGGGCGAAGCAGACAAAAACTGCTTATGTTCACCAGTTTGTCCAAGCGGTCCAATGTTCCTGGCCTGCGTTCCGGTTTTGTCGCCGGCGATGCCGAACTGCTTAAAAACTTTCTGCTTTACAGAACCTATCACGGCAGTGCAATGAGCATTCCCGTGCAGCGCGCAAGCATTGCCGCTTGGGATGACGAACAGCACGTTATCGACAACCGCCGTATGTATCAGGAAAAATTTGAGCACGTTATTCCCATTTTGCAACAGGTATTTGACGTTAAATTACCGGATGCCTCGTTTTACATCTGGTTGAAAGTCCCCGATGGCGACGATTTGGCATTTGCACGCAATTTATGGCAAAAAGCCGCTATCCAAGTATTGCCCGGACGTTTTTTGGCGCGGGATACCGAACAGGGCAATCCCGGGGAAGGTTATGTCCGTATCGCTTTGGTTGCCGATGTCGCAACTTGTGTCAAAGCTGCGGAAACCATTGTTTCCCTATATCGGTAAGGAATCGGAAATGCCGTCTGAACTTTTGTTCAGACGGCATTTTCAATATTTTACGGTTGAATTTGCTGTAACGGTATTTACTTCACTTTTAATCAGCTTGCCCGCAAACACGTTTAAACTTAAAATTCCCGTGTTTGACACAATACCGAGCAGATTATGTTTTTTGTCCTTTCCCCTGCGAAAAACCTTAACGAAAAAGACCTTGCCCCTGTCAGCGAGTTTACCCAACCCGACCTGTTGGCAGAGTCCGAAATTCTAATGCAGCAGTTGCGCGAGCTTGCGCCGCAACAGATCGCCGAACTGATGCACGTTTCCGACAAAATCGCACTCTTAAACGCCGAACGAAATGCAGCGTGGCACACGCCGTTTACACCGGAAAACGCCAAACAGGCGGTCTTTATGTTCAACGGCGATGTTTACGAAGGTATGGATGCAAACACATTAGATATTGGACAGATACGCTATCTGCAAAACCATGTCCGCCTGCTGTCCGGTCTGTACGGTCTTCTGCGCCCACTGGATCTGATGCAGCCCTACCGTTTGGAAATGGGGACGGCATTCGCCAATTTGCGCGGTAAGAATTTGTATGAGTTTTGGGGCGACATCATTACCAACCTTTTAAATGATACGCTTGCCCAAGCAGGCAGCAATACGCTTGTCAACCTTGCCTCACAGGAATATTTCAAGTCTGTTAATGTAAAAAAACTTCGGGCACGGCTGATTACCCCGATATTTAAAGACGAAAAAAACGGCAAATATAAAATTATCAGTTTCTATGCCAAGCGTGCACGCGGATTAATGGTGCGCTATGCGGCAAAACATAATATTACCGACCCTGAAATGCTGAAAAATTTTAATTACGAAGGTTACACATTCAATGACGCGGCCTCAAATGAAAGCGATTGGGTGTTTATGCGTTCGGAACAAGTTAAATAAAAACAGCAAACTAAATATTTTCTAAGGAAAATGCTTGGCAAAATTCGTAAATTTTATTATTATTCGTCTTTCTAAGGAAACGGAAGCGTGGCAGAGCGGTTTAATGCAACGGTCTTGAAAACCGTCGAGGGTTGATAGCCCTCCGTGAGTTCGAATCTCACCGCTTCCGCCAATCCTTGAGGTCAAAAACCAAATAAAAATGAAGTAGCATAAAGCATCGGCATTTTTATTTGGTTTTACTTCATTATCGGAAACGTGGCAGAGAGGCTGAATGCAGCGGACTCGAAATCCGCTGAGGGTGCAAATCCTCCGTGGGTTCGAATCCCACCGTTTCCGCCAGAAAACATAACCGCCCTGATTCAGGGCGGTTCTTTTTTGTTCAAGTTGTGTCAATTACTATATAAAAATCATCGATTTACCCTGATTTTTCGTAACGCCCTGCAACAAACCGCAATCGGCAGACGCTTTTTATTAATGTTTTATGGTATTAATTTGTATGGTCATTTTTTGGAATGGGAACTTACCATAATGGTTAAAGCCGTTACTCCGTTTAATCCTGTTTGGGTCAGGGATGCGGGGAAGGCGGGTTTTATCAAGCCGCGCGTTTTGATGTGAGAATGCCGTCTGAAATCATTGTTTCAGACGGCATTGCTATTGCTGATGCGGCTTTATTCGCAATTCAGATTGCGGGTTTTTTCTGCAAACGAATCCATAGCGATTTGGCACATTTGCTTACGCTGTCCCAAATCGGCGGCAGGCAGGGCTTGGAATAGGAATTTGGTGTTGTTGCGTGCGAAATCTGCTTTGTTTCCGGCTTTGTTGTAACAGGTTTCGGCGCGTTTGAAATATTGTTGGCAAATCGGCGGCAGCTCGTCCATAGTCAGGGGCTTGCTCTTATGCATACCGTGCGCGGATGCAGGAAGGGCGGTTGCCAAAAGGATGCTAATCAGGATGGTTGGAACAGTTTTCATATTATCGTCTTTCCGTAGGGTAAAAACTAAAGATTATATGATTTATATCCAATGGGTGCGGCGTTTAATCATAATCAGGCAGATAGGGATAACTAATGCCGTCTGAACGGCAAATGTTCAGACGGCATTTTTGCCTTTGTGCTTATAAGGCGTTTAGTGCCTGATTAAAGGTTACGCTCGGACGCATCGCTTGTGCGGCTTTTTCAGGATTGGCGGCGTAGTAGCCGCCGATGTCGGCCGCTTTGCCTTGTACGGCAGAGAGTTCTTCAACGATTTCGGCTTCGTTTTCCGCCAACGATTTGGCTAACGGCGCAAATGCGGCTTTCAGTTCGGCATCTTTGTCTTGCGCCGCCAATTCTTGCGCCCAGTAGAGGGTGAGGTAGAAATGGCTGCCGCGGTTGTCGAGTTCGCCCGCTTTGCGTTTGGGCGATTTGTCGTTCAACAGCAGTTTTTCGGTGGCTGCATCCAAAGTGTCGGCGAGAACTTGGGCTTTGGCGTTGCCGGTTTTTTGCGCCAGATGTTCAAACGATACGGCAAGCGCGAGAAATTCGCCCAAAGAGTCCCAACGCAGGTGGTTTTCTTCGAGGAACTGTTGAACATGTTTCGGTGCAGAACCGCCCGCGCCGGTTTCAAACATACCGCCGCCGTTCATCAATGGAACAATAGACAGCATTTTCGCACTGGTACCCAGTTCCAAAATCGGGAACAAGTCGGTCAGGTAGTCGCGCAGGACGTTGCCGGTTACGGAGATGGTGTCTTCGCCGTTTTTCAGACGGCCCAAGCTGAATTTAGCAGCTTCTTCAGGCGCGAGGACGCGGATGTCGAGGCCGTCGGTATCCAGTTCGGCAAGGTAGGTTTTAACCTTAGCGAGCAGACTCTTGTCGTGCGGACGGTTTTCGTCGAGCCAGAATACGGCTGGCGTGTTGCTCAGACGGGCGCGGTTGACGGCGAGTTGTACCCAGTCTTTAACCGGAGCGTCTTTGGTTTGGCACATACGCCAGATGTCGCCGGCTTCAACGTCGTGTTGCATCAGGACATTGCCTGCTGCATCAATGACTTGAACCTGACCGTCGGCTTCGATTTCGAAAGTTTTGTTGTGTGAACCGTATTCTTCGGCTGCTTGCGCCATCAGACCGACGTTGGGCACGGTACCCATGGTTGTCGGGTCAAACGCACCGTGTTCGCGGCAGAAGTCGATGGTTGCTTGGTAAACACCGGCATAGCTGCTGTCGGGAATCACGGCTTTGGTATCTTGCGCTTTGCCGTCTTTGTCCCACATGCGACCGGAGTTACGAATCATCGCAGGCATAGAGGCATCAACGATGACGTCGCTGGGAACGTGCAGGTTGGTGATGCCTTTGTCGGAATCGACCATCGCCAAATCGGGGTTGGCGGCGTAAACGGCGGCGATTTCGGCTTCGACTGCAGCGCGGGTGTCCGCATCCAGTTTGTCCAGATTGGCAAGCAGGTTGCCGAAGCCGTTGTTGACGTTGACGCCTGCGGCAGCCAGTTTGTCGCCGAATTTTTCAAAAACAGGCGCGAAGAATACTTTGACGGCGTGTCCGAAGATAATCGGGTCGGACACTTTCATCATGGTGGCTTTCATGTGCAGCGAGAACAAAACGCCTTTTGCTTTCGCGTCTTTCACTTGTTCGGCAAGGAAGGCGAGCAGGGCTTTTTTGCTCATCACGGTTGCGTCGATGATTTCGCCGGCTTTCAGGACAACAGGCTCGCGCAGCTCTTTTTTATTGCCTTGTTTGTCGGTGAATACGATGGATACGGAAGTCGCTTCAGGTACAGTAACGGATTGTTCGTTATGGAAAAAGTCGCCACTTTGCATGGTGGCAACGTGGGTTTTGGAGTCTTTCGTCCATGCGCCCATGCTGTGCGGATGTTTTTTCGCAAAGTTTTTTACTGCTTTAGGCGCGCGACGGTCGGAGTTGCCTTCACGCAGGATAGGGTTTACCGCGCTGCCTTTGATGCGGTCGTAGCGTTCGCGTACGGCTTTTTCTTCATCGGTTTGAGGGTCGGCGGGATAGTCGGGAACGGCAAAGCCTTTAGACTGCAATTCTTTAATCGCAGCCGTCAGTTGCGGTACGGATGCGCTGATGTTCGGCAGTTTGATCACGTTTGCATCGGGTTGTTTCACCAGTTCGCCCAATTCGGCAAGCGCATCGGGTACGCGCTGCGCTTCGGTCAGGTATTCGGGGAACGCCGCCAAAATACGGCCGGAGAGAGAAATGTCGCTGGTTTTGACATCAATATCGGCATGGCGGGCAAAAGCCTGCACAATCGGCAGCAGCGATTGGGTCGCCAGCGCGGGGGCTTCGTCGGTATGGGTATAAACAATGGTGGATTTTTGAGTCATAGGATTATTCTCTTGTAGGTTGGTTTTTTCTTTTGGAACACATTGCGCGGGGAATGTGCGTGGCTATTATGGCATATTTTGGCGGCTTTGTTCGCGCTTTGTTCGATCTTGGCGTGTTTGAACGCGGCGACGTGAAAGGAAGGGGGAAATGGTTTTCCCGCGTTTGGCGGCGGTGTCGGAGGTGCTGTGCATGATGTGCGGCGGCATATTTTCGGTGAAATTGATTTTATAGTGGTTTAAATTTAAACCAGTACAGCGTTGCCTCGCCTTGTCGTACTGCTTGTACTGTCTGCGGCTTCGTCGCCTTGTCCTGATTTAAATTTAAACCACTATAATATTCGGTAACTGTCGGAATATCTGCTAAAATTCCGCATTTTTCCGCCCCGGGACACTCGGGGCGTATGTTCAATTTGTCGGAATGGAGTTTTAGGGATATGGGCTTGAAAAAGGCTTGTTTGACCGTGTTGTGCCTGATTGTTTTTTGCTTCGGGATATTTTATACATTTGACCGGGTAAATCAGGGGGAAAGGAATGCGGTTTCCCTGCTGAAGGACAAACTCTTCAATGAAGAGGGGGAACCGGTCAATCTGATTTTCTGCTATACCATATTGCAGATGAAGGTGGCAGAAAGGATTATGGCGCAGCATCCGGGGGAGCGGTTTTATGTGGTGCTGATGTCTGAAAACAGGAATGAAAAATACGATTATTATTTCAATCAGATAAAGGATAAGGCGGAGCGGGCGTATTTTTTCCACCTGCCCTACGGTTTGAACAAGTCGTTTGATTTCATTCCGACGATGGCGGAGCTGAAGGTAAAGTCGATGCTGCTGCCGAAGGTCAAGCGGATTTATTTGGCAAGTTTGGAAAAAGTCAGCATTGCCGCCTTTTTGAGCACTTACCCGGATGCGGAAATCAAAACCTTTGACGACGGGACAGGCAATTTAATTCAAAGCAGCAGCTATTTGGGCGATGAGTTTTCTGTAAACGGGACGATCAAGCGGAATTTTGCCCGGATGATGATCGGAGATTGGAGCATCGCCAAAACCCGCAATGCTTCCGACGAGCATTACACGATATTCAAGGGTTTGAAAAACATTATGGACGACGGCCGCCGCAAGATGACTTACCTGCCGCTGTTCGATGCGTCCGAACTGAAGGCGGGGGATGAAACGGGCGGCACGGTGCGGATACTTTTGGGTTCGCCCGACAAAGAGATGAAGGAAATTTCGGAAAAGGCGGCAAAAAACTTCAAAATACAATATGTCGCGCCGCATCCCCGCCAAACCTACGGGCTTTCCGGCGTAACCACATTAAATTCGCCCTATGTCATTGAAGACTATATTTTGCGCGAGATTAAGAAAAACCCGCATACGAGGTATGAAATTTATACCTTTTTCAGCGGCGCGGCGTTGACGATGAAGGATTTTCCCAATGTACACGTTTACGCATTGAAACCGGCTTCCCTTCCGGAAGATTATTGGCTCAAGCCGGTGTATGCCCTGTTTACCCAATCCGGCATCCCGATTTTGACATTTGACGATAAAAATCAATCGTATGGTAAATCAAAATAGAAAATGGCGGAGTGCGTGGGGTAAAAATAAGGATAGCGTTTTTTCATTTGGATTGACGATAATTTCTGATTGCTTTGCGTGTGCTTGAAATGGCAAAGAAAATGCCGTCTGAAGGCTTCAGACGGCATTGTTCTGCTTCGGATGTTATTCGGGCGCGCGGAAACTGTCGTGGCAGGATTTGCAGCTTGCACCGGTTTCGCCGTAGGCGGCTTTGATTTCGTCCAGTTTGCCGGTTTGGGCAGCGGCGTTGAGTTTTTCGACGGCGGCGGCGAATTTTGTTTTTTCGGCTTCAAATTTTGCACCATCCGACCAAACGGCGGGCAGGGCGCGGCCGTTGCCTTGCGGATCGGACTCAAAAAGTGTGAACGGTTTCTTGCTGCTTTCGGCAAACGCCGCGGCAGCCTGTTTGAATTTTTCGACATCGTAAGGCTCTTCGCCTTTGACCATTTTGCCCATACGCGAGAAGTCGGGCATCATAGATTTGAACGCGGCGGTGCGGTTTTCGGAAATTTCGCCTTTGGGCTGTGCGGGCGCGCCGCCGTTTCCGCAGGCGGAAAGGAATAGGGCGAGGGCGGTTGCGGCAAGGCGGGTTTGAATGTTCATCGTGTTTCCTTTTCGGTTGAAACCCCGCCCTTTAGGGCGGTAGAATCAGATTTTATTTGGGAAGGGTGTAACCCCTTCCGAATCAGGACGGCACATAGGGCGACGCTTTATGTGTCGTCCTGTGTGTTGAAACATATTGAATGTGTCCTGTCGTGGTGGTATGGTTGTTGTCATTTTCAGCCGGCGCGATGCCGTCTGAAAGGCGTTATGATACCTGAAACAGGTTTGGGAAACGAGAAAGAAAGGAAAAACAATGGCTGTTTTAATTACCGGTGCTTCGGCAGGATTCGGCGAAGCGATGTGCCGTGCGTTTGTCGGGGCGGGATACCGCGTTATCGGTGCGGCGCGCCGTGCGGACAGGCTTCAGACCTTGGCGGATGAATTGGGTGCTTTGTTTTACCCTTTGGAAATGGACGTGTCGCGACGCGAGTCGGTGGAAAATGCCTTAAACGGCATCCCCGATGAATTTTCCGACATCGACTGCCTTATCAACAATGCCGGGCTGGCTTTGGGTTTGGACACGGCGGACAAGGCGGATTTTGAAGATTGGGAAACAATGATTCAAACCAATGTTTTGGGTTTGACGTTCCTGACGCGCAAGATTTTGCCGCAAATGGTGGAACGCGGCGGCGGCTATGTGATGAATTTGGGTTCGATTGCAGGCAATTATGCTTATGCCGGCAGCAACGTTTACGGGGCGACCAAGGCGTTTGTGCGCCAGTTCAGCCTGAATTTGCGCGCAGAGCTGGCGGATAAGAACATCCGCGTTACCAATATCGAGCCGGGTTTGTGCGGCGATACGGAGTTTTCTAACGTGCGTTTCAAAGGCGATGACGAGAGGGCGGCGGGCGTGTATGAGGGTGTGGAATTTATCCGCCCCGAAGATATTGCGGAAACCGCATTGTGGCTGTACCGCCGTCCGGCGCATATGAATGTGAACACGATTGAAATTATGCCCGTGGCGCAGACTTTTGCAGGAATGAAAGTGATAAAAAAAGCCGTGCCGGAAGTGCGGGAAGATTTTGAAAAACAGAGTATGTCGCTGTTTTCCCGCATCAGGTCTTGGTTCAAATGATACGGAATGCCGTCTGAAGACAGTTTCAGACGGCATTTTTACGGGTATTTTTACGGAGTAGGCAATAAGCCCGCCAATTTGGGGTTGCCTTCTTTCGGAATCGGGCGCGGATTGCCTTCCGCATCGATGGCGACATAAGTGAACACGGCTTCGGTTACGAGGTGGCGGTCTTCGGTAACGCAATCGTTCATCAAAGTTTTCACCCAGACTTCGACTTTAAGCTGGAGGGAAGTATTGCCCACGCGGACGCAATGCCCGTAGCAGCAGACGACGTTGCCGACCTTGACCGGGCGGATGAAGTTCATTTCCTGAACGGCGACGGTAACGATGCGTCCCCGCGCGATTTCCGCCGCCAATATGCCGCCGCCCAAATCCATTTGCGACATAATCCAGCCGCCGAAAATGTCTTGGTTGGGATTGGTATCGCGCGGCATAGCGACGGTACGCAGGAGCAGTTCGCCTTGAGGGCGTTGGCGGTTGCCTTCTTCGTGCTGCATAAAGTTTCCTTGTTTTATTGAAATATAAATCGGACCTGCACCCCTGCCCGAAACGGGAAGTCGGGAAGTGCGTAGTTTAACCCATTTGAGACATACAAGGGCGGGCGAGGGACAGATTCGCAAGGCGCATTGTAGGGCGGGGCTGTAGGGTGGGCTTCAGTCCGCCATTTCCATCAATCCAACATTTCTACCGTTTTCATCGAATCCATCGAATCCGCCCCTTTCGACGACCCAGCCCTACGCAACTGAACCGTCATTCCCACGAAAGTGGGAATCTAGAACGCGGGGTTTGGGCAACTGTTTTTATCCGATAAGTTTCTGTGCGGACAGGTCTAGATTCCCGCCTGCACGGAAATGACGAGTTTCAAGATTACGGTGTTGTCGGGGATGACGAGTTTCAAGATTGCGGTGTTGTCGGGAATGACGGATTTCAAGATTACGGTATTGTCGGGAATGACGGTTCGGGTATTTCACTGCGCCCGCCCCGCGCCTGTAAACGGCAAGTGCATCAAAAATACCGTCTGAAGGTTCAGACGGCATCGGTATCGGGGAATCAGCGAGCCGGAGGGTGGGCTTCAGCCCGCCATTTCCATCAATCCAACATTTCTACCGTTTTCATTGAATCCATCGAATCCGTCCCTTTCGACAACCCAGCCCTACGCAACTGAACCGTCATTCCCACGAAAGTGGGAATCTAGAACGCGGGGTTTCAGTCATTTCCGATAGATTCCCGCCGCGTCGGGGGTCTGGATTCCCGCCTGTGCGGGAATGACGGGTTTCAAGATTACGGTGTTGTCGGGGATGACGGTACGGGTATTCCTGACGATTCGGGTATTTCTGATAGGGTGGATTCTCAAGGTACTGCGTAGGTGTCGGGTTCGTAAAGAGGGTGCATAGAGAGGGTTGTAGGGTGGGCTTCAGCCCACCGCATCAAGGGGTTTGGGGAATCGGCGGGGTCGGCGGTTTCGGTTTCTTGTGGGAATGGGCGGGATGGATAACATTGACGGAGTTGGTGGGATTGGTGGGCTGAAGCCCACCCTACAGCCCACTGATATACCGTCATTCCCGCGCAGGCGGGAATCCAGACCTGTCCGCACAGAAACTTATCGGATAAAACGGTTTCTTTAGATTTTACGTCCTAGATTCCCACTTTCGTGGGAATGACGGAATTTTGGTTTCCGTGCGGACGTGTTCGGATTCCCGCCTGCGCGGGAATGACGGGTTTCAAGATTATGGTGTTGTCGGACGGATTTCGAGATTACGGTGTTGTCGGACGGGTTTCAAGATTACGGTGTTGTCGGGAATGACGGTTCGGGTATTTCACTGCGCCCGCCCCGCGCCTGTAAACGGCAAGTGCATCAAAAATGCCGTCTGAAGGTTCAGACGGCATCGGTATCGGGGAATCAGAAGCGGTAGCGCACGCCCAATGAGGCTTCGTGGGTTTTGAAGCGGGTGTTTTCCAGGTGTCCCCAGTAGTGGTAGCGGTATCCGGTGTCCAAGGTCAGGTTGGGTGTGATGTCGATGCCTACGCCTGCCACCGCGCCGAAGCCCACGCGGCGGATGCTGTGGCTTTGGTGTAAGGGCGGGTGGGCGTTGGTCGGTCCGCTCACGATATTGGCGATGGTAACGGTTACTTGGTCTTCTACAGCAATGCTGTGTTTGATTTTGCCTAAACCAACCCGTGCACCAACATAGGGTTTGAAGCGGGTGCCGGTATCGAAATCGTAGATGGCGGAGATGCCATAGTTGGATTCGGCTTTGAACGTGCCTTTGTCGGTATGGTCTATTTCTGTTTTTGTGTCAACAGGATTACCTCGAGGAGGAGTGATTGTTTTAGTATTTTCTGCGTGAATATGCTTGCCATGCCTCCAGGTATTGTAACGGGCGTAATCGAGAGCGATGCGCCAGTTGCCGAAATCGTAGCCGACGGAAAGGCGTGGATGGGTGGAATGGGTTTTGACGTCGCGGTAGTCGTCGAAGATTTTTGCGTTGTCGCCGGGATAATCGTGGGTAATGTGTTCGTAGGCGTAGGCTAAATCTGCCTGCACATACGGACCGCGGCCATTGTCTTCACTTGCCGCCTGCGCTGCGGAAGAGAAGAGAAGAGAAGAGAAGAGAAGAGAAGAGAAGAGAAGAGAAGAGAAGAGAAGAGAAGAGAAGGGTTTTTTTGGGGGCTGGATTCATTTTCGGCTCCGTATTCGGTTTAACTGATTAAAAAAGAACGATTTTCACTGATGGTTCAAGGGCAGATTGTATCGGGTTTGGGGCGATGTTTCAATAAGAAACAATAAGAAAGCCGCCATTATGGTTTAATCTTGCGTGTTGAACCTGAGGGCAAGGGCTTGCACCATTTTGAAATAAGGCCGATCCGCCGCCTTGAAGGGTGGGGCTTAACTGTTAGGAAATAATGGCAAAGAGGCTTGTTTCTGTCTGACATTGTATGGGTTTTCTTTTCAATGATATATTTCCGCCTGTTTATGCAATATTTTCCGATTGATGGTTTTTATAGTGGATTAACAAAAACCAGTACGGCGTTACCTCGCCTTAGCTCAAAGAGAACGATTCTCTAAGGTGCTGAAGCACCAAGTGAATCGGTTCCGTACTATTTGTACTGTCTGCGGCTTCGTCGCCTTGTCCTGATTTTTGTTAATTCACTATGTAGTTGGTTAAAATAAAACTAAGCCAAGGAAGCACTGCCGTCATTCCCGCGCAGGCGGGAATCCAGACCTTAGAACAACAGCAATATTCAAAGATTATCTGAAAGTCCGAGATTCTAGATTCCCGCCTGCGCGGGAATGACGAAAAGTGGTGGGAATGACGGTTCGGGCATTCCTTAAATCACCCGTGTATTGCTGTAAATCTTAGAGATGGCGGAATATAGCGGATTAACAAAAACCAGTACGGCGCTGCCTCGTCTTAGCTCAAAGAGAACGATTCTCTAAGGTGCTGAAGCACCAAGTGAATCGGTTCCGTACTATTTGTACTGTCTGCGGCTTCGTCGCCTTGTCCTGATTTTTGTTAATCCACTATATCGCGATTTTTCGGCATTTGCCTTTCGGGGCGGCTTGTGTTTTGTGCGTGATGTCGCGTGTCGGGATGTTCGGATTGTCAGAAGCAATATGGGAGAAGATGATGTATGAGATAAAACAGCCTTTTCATAGCGGATACTTGCAGGTGTCTGAAATTCATCAAATTTATTGGGAAGAGTCGGGCAATCCCGACGGTGTGCCGGTGATTTTTTTACACGGCGGGCCGGGGGCGGGGGCTTTGCCCGAATGCCGGGGTTTTTTTAATCCTGATGTGTTCCGCATCGTCATCATCGACCAGCGCGGTTGCGGGCGTTCGCGCCCGTATGCCTGTGCGGAAGATAATACGACTTGGGATTTGGTGGCGGATATCGAAAGAGTTCGTGAAATGCTGGGTATTGAAAAATGGCTGGTGTTCGGCGGATCTTGGGGCAGCACTTTGTCGCTGGCTTATGCCCAAACCCATCCAGAACGGGTAAAGGGATTGGTATTGCGCGGGATATTTTTGTGCAGGCCGTCTGAAACGGCGTGGCTGAACGAGGCGGGCGGTGTGAGCCAGATTTATCCGGAACAATGGCAAAAATTTGTCGCGCCGATTGCTGAAAATCGGCGGAACCGGCTGATTGAGGCGTATCACGGATTGCTGTTTCATCAAGATGAAGAAGTGTGCCTGTCTGCCGCGAAGGCTTGGGCGGATTGGGAAAGCTATCTGATCCGTTTCGAGCCGGAGGAAGTGGATGAAGATGCTTATGCCTCGCTGGCAATCGCGCGTTTGGAAAACCATTATTTTGTCAACGGCGGCTGGTTGCAGGGCGATAGGGCGATTTTGAACAATATCGGCAAAATACGGCATATCCCGACCATTATCGTGCAGGGGCGGTATGATTTGTGTACGCCGATGCAGAGTGCGTGGGCGCTGTCGAAAGCCTTTCTCGAAGCGGAATTGAGGGTGGTTCAGGCAGGGCATCGTGCGTTCGATCCGCCTTTGGCGGATGCGTTGGTTCAGGCGGTTGAGGATATTTTTCCTCGGTTGTTGTAAAAAGTTCCGCACAAAAAAGCAGCTTCTGTTTGGAAGCTGCTTTTGTTTTGAACGGTTTAACGCAGTTCGGAATGGAGTTTGCCCAATAATGCGGATGCGTCTTTGCCGGCATATGCGCTGCCGTCTTTGTTGAGCAGGACAATGCGCGAGCCGTCGGCAACGGGTTCTGCATAGACAATCAGTTCCGGCTGTTCGGCAGGTTTCTCCGCTTTGCCTTTGCCCAGCAGGCGTTTGAACAGCCCCGGTTTTTGTTCGGTAACTGCATTGCTTTCGTTCGGGGCTTTTTGAACCAGGAAGGCGTGGCGTTCGGTGTTTTGACCGACGACGGTCAGTCCGATGCGGTCAAGGGCGAGCGCGGTGCGCCGCCAGTTTCTGCCGTAGTCGCCAAAGACAATCAGGCTTTTGCCTTCGATACGCGCCATTTCGTTGGCGGCGGGAAGGGTCGGTTTTTTTGCCAATGCGTTTTCCGCCTGCTGTCCGTCAACGCCCAAATATTGCATAAAGCGCGTCAGGAATGCCGCTTCGAGGTTGGGGTCGGAAGCGGAAGGCTGCCACATGGTCGTGTCTTTGTTTTTGTCGCCATACACTTCTTTCATCGCTTTGTGGGCGAAGAAGATGTCGGAAACGCCGTTTTTGCCCTGTTCGATACGGACGATGAATTTGTCGCGCTCGCCGGTGGAGTAGATGCCGCCCAAACCGACTTTGTCGAATAGGCGGCGCAAGCTGTCTTGGGGGATTTTGGCACGGTTTTCCGCCCACTCGGTTTCCATTTGTCCGATGGCAGGTTCTTCGGACTTGATGTCGAAGCCGTTTTCCTGCCAGAAGGCTTTCAGGAGCGGCCATATTTCCGCCGGTGATTTGCCATCGACAACGAGCCAGCGTTGGCTGCCGTCGCGCTCGAGACGGACGCCTTTGACGCTTTTCAATACCTCGGCATCGGCAGGCTGTTGGACGGCGGGTGTGCGGCGTTTTTCCAAATCGCTGGCGCGGACGGCTCCCGAACCGGCAGGAAGGCGGTAGAGGTTGCCTTGGTCGGGGTTGTTTAAGTCGGGGGGAACTTCGAGTTTCACCGAACGGTTCGACTGGCTTTGATAGTCAAGTTTGGGCTGTTCGGTCGTGCTGCCGGTGCAGGCAGTCAGTCCGATGAGGAGTAGTGCGGAGATTACAGGTTTGATATGGGTCATCGTGTCATCCTGTGTGATGGATATTAAAGTGTTTGTTGCGTTATGCCGTCTGAACGCTTCAGACGGCATGGCTATATTTAAAGTTGTCCTGAGGCTTTCAGGGCGGCGCGGACTTTTGCTTGTCCGTTTTCCGTCAGCGGAACGAGCGGCAAACGGACGTGCGGTTCGCATTTGCCCAGGGCGGATACCGCCCATTTCGGTGCGGCGGGACTGGGTTCGCAGAACATGGTGTCATAAATCGGAATCAGCCGGTCGTTGAGTTCGCGTGCGAGGGCGATATCGCCTTGAAGCGCGGCGCGGCACATATCGGCAAAGAGCTTGGGTGCGGCGTTGGCGGCTACGGTAATAACGCCGTGTCCGCCGCACAGCATGAACGGCAGGGCGGTATGGTCGTCGCCGGAAAGGACGGCGAAGCCTTCGGGGGCGCGGTTGATGAGTTCGATGTTGCTGCCGATGTTGCCGCTGGCTTCTTTCACGCCCACGATATTGGGGATTTCTGAAAGGCGCAGGATGGTGTCGTTAGTCATGCTGACGACGGTACGGCCGGGCACGTTGTAGATAATCATCGGAATCGAAGTGGCTTCGGCGATGGTTTTGAAATGTTGGTAAATGCCTTCTTGGGAGGGCTTGTTGTAATAGGGGACGACGGAGAGAGTGAAGTCTGCACCGGCTTTTTCAGCGGCTTGCGAAAGTGCGATGGCTTCAAGGGTGTTGTTGGCGCCGGTACCTGCGATGACGGGGACGCGCTTGTTGACGTGTTTGACCGTTTCTTCGATTACGCTTAAATGTTCTTCGACGGAGAGGGTGGCGGATTCGCCTGTCGTGCCGACGGCGACGATGCCGTCGGTACCGCTTTCGATATGCCAGTCGATCAAATCGCGGAGTTGTTCGTAATGGATGCTGCCGTCTTGATTCATCGGGGTAATCAGGGCAACCAAGCTACCTTGTAACATACGGAAACCTTTTATTCATTGAGTGAGGTCGATTATGCTTCGGATTGTAGCTTACTTTGTTGTTTGTGTGAAACATATCGGTCGCACGGTTGGTTCTGAGGCTTAAGTTCTATCATATCTTAATAAATAATATTTTTTATAATCATGAAATTATTGGGTTTAAGCAGTGGATGCGCGGTTGAGGATTAAAATGTGTTAAGCGCATGAAGGCTCTCTGAAAATGAAGGACTGTCCGGTGCGGAAATTCAAAGAAATTTGAATTCGGACAACCGGTGGTGTTTTTGCACATGAGGATTTGAATTGATAAGGAATCTTTGATTCGTTACAATTTCGTTCTTAAAATTTTTTAACGTTTGACAACGGATAGAAAGACTCCAATGGCTGAAACAATGAAAAAACAGGCGGATTCGCCTGATTTGGTGTACGGTTTGGAAGACAGGCCGCCGTTCGGTAATGCGCTCTTGAGTGCCGTTACCCATCTTTTGGCGATTTTTGTGCCGATGATTACGCCCGCGCTGATTGTGGGCGGCGCGCTGGAACTGCCGGTGGAAATGACGGCGTATCTCGTGTCGATGGCGATGGTTGCGTCGGGTGTCGGCACTTATTTGCAGGTCAACCGCTTCGGGCCGGTCGGTTCGGGGATGCTGTCCATCCAGTCGGTGAATTTTTCGTTCGTTACCGTGATGATTGCGCTGGGCGCAGGGATGAAAGAGGGCGGTTTGACTAAGGATGCGATGATTTCGACGCTCTTGGGCGTATCGTTTGTCGGCGCGTTTTTGGTGTGTTTCTCGGCGTGGCTTCTGCCGTATTTGAAAAAAGTGATTACGCCGACGGTTAGCGGTGTGGTCGTGATGCTGATTGGCTTGAGTTTGGTACACGTCGGCATTACTGATTTCGGTGGCGGCTTCGGCGCGAAGGCGGACGGCACGTTCGGCTCGATGGAAAACTTGGGGTTGGCTTCGCTGGTGTTGCTGATTGTGTTGATATTCAACTGCATGAAAAATCCGCTGCTGCGGATGAGCGGCATTGCGGTCGGGCTGATTGCCGGCTACATTGTCGCGCTGTTTTTGGGTAAGGTGGATTTTTCCGCACTGCAAAACCTGCCGCTGGTTACGCTGCCCGTACCGTTTAAATACGGTTTTGCTTTCGACTGGCACGCGTTTGTTGTGGCGGGCGCGATTTTCCTGTTGAGCGTGTTTGAGGCGGTCGGCGATTTGACCGCAACGGCAATGGTGTCCGATCAGCCGATTGAAGGCGAGGAATACACCAAACGTTTGCGCGGCGGCGTGTTGGCGGACGGCTTGGTGTCGGTGATTGCGACGGCTTTGGGTTCGCTGCCGCTGACGACGTTTGCGCAAAACAACGGCGTGATTCAGATGACCGGCGTGGCTTCGCGCCATGTGGGCAAATATATTGCCGTGATTTTGGTGCTGTTGGGTCTGTTCCCCGTTGTCGGTCGCGCGTTTACGACGATTCCGAGTCCGGTGTTGGGCGGCGCGATGGTTTTGATGTTCGGTCTGATTGCGATTGCGGGCGTGCGGATTTTGGTCAGCCACGGCATCCGCAGGCGCGAAGCGGTAATTGCGGCAACGTCGGTCGGCTTGGGTTTGGGCGTGGCGTTTGAGCCGGAAGTGTTTAAAAACCTGCCCGTCTTGTTCCAAAACTCTATTTCTGCAGGCGGCATTACGGCAGTCTTGCTGAATTTGGTCTTGCCCGAAGATAAAACCGAGGCGGCGGTCAAGTTTGATACCAACCACTTGGAACACTGATTTTGAAAATGAATGCCGTCTGAAACAGAATCCCTGTTTCAGACGGCATTGTTTTTGAGGCTTACGCTTTTTCGTTTTTTAATACGCGTTGCCGGCGTGTTTCACTTAATACCATTCCGGCAGACACGGAGACGTTCATGCTTTCGACCGTGCCGAACATGGGTATGGACACCAGCATGTCGCAATGTTCGCGTGTCAGGCGGCGCATACCGTCGCCTTCGTTGCCCATCACCCACGCCGCGCTGTCGGGCAGATCGCAATGGTAAAGGTCGGCGTCGCCGCCCATGTCGGTGCCGATAATCCAGATGCCGTATTCTTTCAGCTCGCGCAGGGTGCGGGCGAGATTGGTTACGGTGATGTAGGGGACGGTTTCCGCGGCACCGCAGGCGACTTTGCTGACGGTGGCGTTCAGTCCCGCGCTTTTGTCTTTCGGTGCGATGACGGCATGTACGCCCATTGCGTCGGCGGTACGCAGGCATGCGCCGAGGTTGTGCGGATCGGTGATGCCGTCGAGTATCAGCAGCAGCGGCGGTTCGCTTAAGTTTTCCAATACGTCTTCGAGGTGGACGTGGTTTTTGGAGGCATCGATAAATCCGACTACGCCCTGATGGCGCGCGCCTTTGCTGATGGCGTTGAGGCGGTCGGCATCGGCAAAATATACGCGGATGTTTTCGTTTGCCGCCTTTTCCAACACTTCGCGCGTGCGTGCGTCTGATTTGCCTTCTTGGATGTAGAGTTCGACGATGGATTTGGGGTTTTGCCACAATCGGGCATTGACGGCGTGGAAGCCGTAGATGGGTCTTTGGTTTGCCATATGGTGCTTTATGAAAAGGGTTCAGACGGCATTATAGCAATTTGCCGGTATGCCGTCTGAAGGGGTTAAAACAGGTAGGCGATGTATTTCACCAACAGGATAAACAAGATGGATACGGCGCAGCCGATTTTGAACGCCGTGCCGACGACAAGTCCCAACAGTGTACCCAAGCCCGCTTTACCTGCCTGAAGCATATTGCGCCGATCGATCAGTTCGCCTGCCGCCGCGCCGATAAAGGGGCCGAGTATTAGTCCGGGAAGGGAGAAAAATATGCCGATGATGCTGCCGGCCAATGCGCCGCGAACGGCGAGCTTGCCCGCTCCGGTATATTTTGTCCCCCATATGCCTGCCACATAGTCCGCCAGTATGCCGGCAAGGCTGATGAGTCCGACCGTCCACAAAACGCCCGCGCCGTAAATTTGGTAGCCGCCGACATAGGCAAGCAGCCATGTTCCGGCAAACATCAATGCCAATCCGGGCAGGGCGGGGTAAACGATGCCTGCCGTGCCGACGGCTATCAGGGCGAGGGCGAGGATGACGGTCAGTACGGTCATAGGTTCAACCTTTTCTTTTGTTCTGAAAAAAACGGCTTAATACGGCGCGGCATTCTTCTTGTAGGATTCCGCCCCGTATGGCGGTGTGCGTATTGAGGCGTTTGTCGGCAAACAGGTTGACAATGCTGCCTGCCGCGCCGGTTTTGGGTTCTGCCGCACCGTATATCACGCGCTTGATTCGTGCCTGTATCAGTGCGGACGCGCACATGGCGCAGGGTTCGAGGGTGATATATATGTCGCATCCGTCAAGGCGGTAGTTTTGCATTTCGCTGCCTGCCTGTGCCAAGGCGTTGATTTCGGCGTGGCAGCTGACATTGCAGTCGGCAATGCAGGTGTTGTGTGCCGATGCGATGATTTTGCCGTCTGAAACGATGACTGCCCCGACGGGTATTTCGCCGTCGGCGGCGGATTGTTCTGCTTGGCGCAGTGCTTCGCGCATGAAGTGTTCCATTTCTTCCTGCGGAGGAAAGGCGGCGACGGGCGGATGTTTTTTCAACTCGGCAAGCAGGCGCGTTTTGTCGTGTTGCGTGATTTCTTGCGGGAGTGTGCCGTTCAGCAGCGACTCAAGCTGCCACAGCGTGCTTTTCGTGAGGGTCAAACCTGATGCCTTCAATAACAAGAAGGTTTGAACCGCGCCGGTCTGACGCAGTTCTTCGAGCGTATGGATACCGAGCCTGTGTAGGGCGGCGACGGTTTTGGGGGCGAGCGGCGGCGTGGTCAGCATAGTTTATACACCGAAAAACCGTTTTGCCGCCTCAATCAGGCGCGTGCCTGAAGTGCCGTCTGAAAATGGGTCGGCAACGCAGTCTAAAGGTGTTTTGCGTAACCAAGTCAGTTGGCGTTTGGCAAGTTGGCGCGTGGCGGCAATGCCTTTTTCGATGAAGGTTTGTCTGTCGGTTGCGCCGTCAAGGTATTCCCACGCCTGACGGTAGCCGACACAGCGTATGGCGGGGGAGTCGGCGGTCAGGCCGGGATAGAGACGGCGCAGGTTTTCTACTTCGCCGATAAAGCCCTGTTCAAGCATCAGGTGGAAACGCAGGGCGATGTTTTCATGCAGGCGGGCGCGGTTTTCGGGAATCAGGGCGGTGGTATGCAAATCAAAAGGGAGCGTATGGGAGGTTGGGCTGCCGAGATGCGTACTCATCGGTTTGCCGGTTAAATAATAAACTTCCAAAGCGCGTCCGATACGCTGGCTGTCGTTCGGTTTCAGACGGCATGCTGTTTCAGGGTCGACTTTTTGCAGGGTGCGGTAGAGGAAATCCAAGCCGTACATTTGTTTTTGTTCGTCCAAGTCGGCACGCAGGCAGGCATCGGCCTCGGGCAAATCGTTCAAACCTTGGGTCAGGGCGCGGAAATACATCATTGTGCCGCCGACAATCAGCGGACATTTCCCACGCGCCGTGATTTCGCCAATCAGACGCGTGCAGTCTTCGACAAAACGGGCGGCACTGTATGATTCGGCAGGCGTAATGATGTCGATAAGGTGGTGCGGAACAAAGGCGCGTTCGGCGGGGGAGGGTTTCGCCGTGCCGATGTCCATATCGCGGTAAACCAGCGCGGAATCGAGGCTGATGATTTCGACAGGCAGGGTTTCGGCAATTTTGAGGGCGAGCGCGGTTTTGCCGCAGGCGGTCGGCCCGAGCAGGGCAAAGGCTTTCGGGGTCGGCATGATGTTTCAGGGTTGCGAAAATGCGGATTATAGCGGAAAGCGTGCCGACGTTATATTTTGCTTTGCGGAAGCACGCCGACGGCAAGGGGGCGTGTTTACCGTATGCCTTTATAAAATTTCAAACCGACGCGCCGGGTTTTCAATATGCCCGTGCCCGATGCCGCCTTGTCCGCAGGCATCAGCGGCAGCGTCCGATTTTTCGGGGAACGTCCGCACTAGGTATATTTAACGAGTGAACACTAAGTATGTTAAGTAGCTACGTTCGTATGTAGGAACATATCCATGAACTTTTTAACGATAGCTTAAGGTTATCGTTAAAAGGTATTACCTCGCCAAACTGGGATTTATCTTTTTTATTCATCCAAAGCGTTGTAAAGCTTGTCCATAATTACAGAAAGGGCTTCTGGAATTCCTTCATCCCAGTCTGGACTTTCAAGAATTTCACCATCTAACGCCTTAAACATTACTTCTGGTATTTTTGATTTTGCTTTACTATCGTCATATCCTTTTGTCCAATCATGTCCTCCAGAATATAAATCGTTAGCCGGATTAAATGCATAAATTTGATCATTATAAAAATCAGAAAGATAGTTTGTTTCAATGGTATCTAAAATATCATAATCTTCTAAGCCCCATGAATATTTTTCTTCGCATTCTTTTCTGTCCACACAGTTCTCTTTATAAAAATCAGGTGCCATGTACCAGTACAAATAAAGGATTGTGCCTCTGTCAGTATCTGGCTGATCAACTATCCACTGGATTACTTTTTTAGAATTATCAAAGTTCCAACTTATTGCTAATAGCTGTCTTTCTTTCGGAGTATTTTTCTTAAGAAAATCAATAATAAGCTCTGTGCTTAATTTCTCAAATTCATCGTCATCAATTTTGACTTCGTCCCATTCAAAATCGTCATTGAGAATATCACTTATCGTTAACATACTGTACCTCCTAAAATTTCGATTTGTAACTATCTTTTTTTGAACAAATATCTGTTATTTACTATCAGAACCCGTGAAATTATATCGTAATTATTTTAATACACTATTCAATTACCAGCTCTACATAATCCCCATCTTCCTTAAGGTGCGGTAGCACCGCGTTTTCCGGCGGCAAGGCTTCAGACGGCATCGCCGGCGCGTCCGTTAGACAAGGCGTGTGCTTGGGGCGATAATGGCGTTTTGCTTTTTTTGTTTGAAAGCCTTGCAATGTCCCGAAACCTGCTTGTCCGCTGGCTCGCCGTCTGCCTCATCCCTTTGGCGACGCTTGCCGTTTTCGCCGCCAATCCGCCCGAAGACAAACCCCAGCATCTGATTAACGGCATCATCCTTGCCTGCGAAGCGACGTTTTTGTTCAAATTCGTCCTTTTCGACACCATCAAGCATCATTTGAAACAAGAGTTTGATTTGAAACGTCAAACTATGTTTCTGTTTATTCCAATCGTTTTGCTGGTTGTGTATTTGTTCCACTATTTCGGCGCGTTTTAGCCCGTTTCCGTTATTTCTATGAATACTCCTCCTTTTGTCTGTTGGATTTTTTGCAAGGTCATCGACAATTTCGGCGACATCGGCGTTTCGTGGCGGCTTGCCCGTGTTTTGCATCGTGAACTCGGTTGGCAGGTGCATTTGTGGACGGACGATGTGTCCGCCTTGCGTGCGCTTTGCCCTGATTTGCCCGATGTTCCCTGTATTCATCAGGATATTCATGTCCGCACTTGGCATTCCGATGCGGCAGATATTGATACCGCGCCTGTTCCCGATGTCGTCATCGAAACTTTTGCCTGCGACCTGCCCGAAAATGTGCTGCACATTATCCGCCGACACAAGCCGCTTTGGCTGAATTGGGAATATTTGAGCGCGGAGGAAAGCAATGAAAGGCTGCACCTGATGCCTTCGCCGCAGGAAGGTGTTCAAAAATATTTTTGGTTTATGGGTTTTAGCGAAAAAAGCGGCGGGTTGATACGCGAACGTGATTACCGAGATGCCGTCCGTTTCGATACCGGATCCCTGCGTCGGCGGCTGATGCTGCCGGAGAAAAACGCCTCCGAATGGCTGCTTTTCGGCTATCGGAGCGATGTTTGGGCAAAGTGGCTGGAAATGTGGCAACAGGCAGGCAGTCCGTTGACACTGTTGCTGGCGGGGGCGCAAATCATCGGCAGCCTCAAACAAAGCGGCATCATTCCGCAAAACGCCCTGCAAAACGACGGCGATGTTTTTCAGACGGCATCCGTCCGCCTCGTCAAAATCCCTTTCGTGCCGCAACAGGACTTCGACCAACTGCTGCACCTCGCCGATTGCGCCGTCATTCGCGGCGAAGACAGTTTCGTGCGCGCCCAGCTTGCCGGCAAACCCTTCTTTTGGCACATCTACCCGCAAGACGAGAATGTCCATCTCGACAAACTCCACGCCTTTTGGGATAGGGCGCACGGCTTCTACACGCCCGAAACCGCATCGGCACACCGCCGTCTTTCAGACGACCTCAACGGCGGAGAGGCTTTATCCGCAACCCAACGCTTCGAATGTTGGCAAACCCTGCAACAACATCAAAATAACTGGCAACAAGGCGCGGGGGCGTGGAGCCGTTGTCTTTTCGAGCAGCCGTCCGCACCTGAAAAACTTGCCGCCTTTATTTCAAAGCATAAAAAAATACGCTAAAATAGCGCGTTTATTTACAACCGATTTGATTGGAAAATCACAATGAAAACAGCACAAGAACTGCGCGCCGGCAATGTATTTATGGTCGGCAACGATCCTATGGTCGTTCAAAAAACCGAATACATCAAAGGCGGCCGCTCTTCCGCCAAAGTCAGCATGAAACTGAAAAACCTGCTGACCGGCGCGGCTTCCGAAACCATTTACAAAGCCGACGACAAATTCGACGTGGTCATCCTGTCCCGCAAAAACTGTACGTACAGCTATTTTGCCGACCCGATGTACGTCTTTATGGACGAAGAATTCAACCAATACGAAATCGAAGCCGACAACATCGGCGACGCGTTGAAATTCATCGTTGACGGTATGGAAGACCAATGCGAAGTAACCTTCTACGAAGGCAACCCTATCTCCGTAGAACTGCCTACCATCATCGTACGCGAAGTCGAGTATACCGAGCCTGCCGTCAAAGGCGACACTTCCGGCAAAGTGATGAAAACCGCGCGTCTGGTCGGCGGCACTGAAATCCAAGTGATGTCTTACATCGAAAACGGCGACAAAGTCGAAATCGATACCCGCACCGGCGAATTCCGCAAACGCGCCTGATATCCTACTTGAAAAATGCCGTCTGAAAGGCTTTCAGACGGCATTTTTTTATCTTCGCCCCAAGTTTGGATTGAAGTAGATGTTTTTTTCGTAAACGACAATACGCGTGATTTTGCCATTTTCGTCAAAATGGATGTCTAAAAACGGTTTGTCGGGATTGCGTTCACGGTTGGACAGCCGGAAGAGTGATTGGTTTTCAAGCATTTCTCCGTGTATTTTCAGATAGCCGGGCAATTGGCCGATGTATTGGAAATTGCCGCCAAGTCCGTTGTTGTGCCGGCTCGAATAGGCAGGGGTTGCCGAAACTTCAAAATAACGCGTGCGTTTCGGCTCCTCGCCTTGCCCGCGGGTTTCTTCGCTGCCCTGTGTCAGCAACAGCGTCGCTTCTCGGAGGCGGCGTTCCTGTTCCATCAAGGCATCTTGTGCCTGCCGGCTGATGGTGCGCTTTCCGTAACGCAAGTCTTCAATTGCCAGTATGATTTTCTGATGGTAGTCGGGATCTTCAGGGCGGATGTCGGGAAACAGCAGCCGCTGTATGTTGTCATAGCCACTGTCGGGTAAGCCGAAACGGGTTTCCAGTTCGTGATGGGAAAGGGCAAACAGACAGTCCGAGTCGATGTGTTCGGCGATTTGCTGCATGAGATCGTCAATGCCGGTGGCGGGGTGCAGGTCGGTGCAATTTGACGGCGGCACGTTTTCTGCCTGCTTGACGTTATCAGGGGCGGATGCGGCCGGTTGCAAATCGGTTTGGGGCGCGGAAGACGAAGCGGCGGATGCCGTGGACGAGGCGGCGGATGCGCCGTTTTCTTTCGTTTTATCTTCTTTGCTCGGGGAACACGCGGTCAGCATCATTGCGGCAAGCCATAAGAGAAGTGATAAGGTTTTGTTTTTCATTCTATTGTTTCCAATATTAAAGAGGCCGTCTGAAAACCTGCCGTTTCATTTTTCAGACGGCCTGTTGTTAATAGAACCGAAGAACCTGTTATTGCCGACAAGGTTCTCAATCTGTCTTACCCGACGCGGTAAAACGCAAGGCTGCCCAAAAGGTTGGGGAAATGTTTGACCTGTCTGTTGCCCGTCATCACGGCGCGCTCAAGCACGCGGATGTTGTTTTTGGCGCACAACAAATCAAAGTCTTTGAGCGTGCACCAATGGATATTGGGCGTGTCGTACCAATGGTAGGGCATACGTTCGGAAACCGGCATATGTCCGCCGAGTGCGATTTGGACGCGGTTGCGCCAGTAGCCGAAATTCGGGAAGCTGACGATTGCCTGTTTGGCAACGCGCATCAGGCAGCGCAGGATTTTTTCGGTATTCTGCATCGCTTGGATGGTCTGGCTCAACACAATCACATCAAAACTTTGATCGTTGAATGCGGTTAAACCTTCTTCCAAATCGGCTTGGATAACATTTACGCCGCGCGACATTGCGGCAATCACGCTGTCGGTGTCGATTTCGATGCCGTAGCCGCTGCATTTTTTGTGTTCGACCAAGGCCGCCAGCAATTCTCCGTCGCCGCAGCCCAAGTCCAAGACGCGGCTGCCTTCGGGTATCCGGTCGTAAATCAGTTGCAAATCATCGCGCAGGTTCATTGCTGACATTCCTTATAAACGTTGTTCATATAGGCGGCGACCGCGCGCATATAGGCTTCGTCTTCCATCAAAAAGGCATCGTGCCCGTGTGCGGACTTGACTTCGATATACTGCACGGATTTTTGTGCGGCAATCAGTGCCTTGACCAGTTCGTGCGAACGTTCGGGCGCGAAACGCCAATCGGTGCTGAAGCTGGCGACAAAGAATTTTGCCTGCACATCCTGCACGGCGCGGGTCAGGCTGTTGCCGAAATCCGCCGCCGGATCGAAATAGTCCAAAGCTTTGGTCATCAGCAGGTAGGTGTTGGCATCAAACCGCCCGACGAATTTGTCGCCCTGATAGCGCAGATAGGATTCTACTTCAAATTCAACGCCATAGCCGTATTGATAGCCGTTGGAGCGCAAATCGCGTCCGAATTTTTTGCCCAAACCGTCTTCGGCAAGATAGGTAATGTGTCCCATCATACGGGCAATCCGTAAGCCCCGTGCAGGAACGGTATTATGGCTGCGGTAATGTCCTTCGTTGAAATCGGGGTCGGTCAAAATCGCCTGACGCGCCACATCGTTGAACGCGATATTTTGCGTGGACAATTTCGGCGCGGAGGCAATCACCAAGGCGTGGCGCACGCGCTCGGGATAGGAAATCGTCCACTGCAAAGCCTGCATGCCGCCCAAGCTGCCGCCGACAATCGCTGCCCATTGTTCGATGCCGAGATAATCGGCAAGCGCGGCTTGGGATTTTACCCAGTCCTTCACCGTAACCACCGGAAAATCCGCGCCGTATTCCCTGCCTGTCTCAGGATTAATCGACAAAGGCCCGCTGCTGCCGTCGCAGCCGCCCAGATTGTTCAACCCGACCACGAAAAATCGTTCTGTATCAATCGGTTTGCCGGGTCCGACCATATTGTCCCACCAGCCCGTATATTTATCCTCTGCGGAATGCCTGCCCGCAACATGATGGTTGCCCGACAGCGCGTGGCAGATTAAAACCGCATTGTTTTTTTCGGCATTCAGCTCGCCGTAGGTTTCAATCATCAGATCGAAACGCGGCAAAGTTTTACCGTTTTCCAAAACCAGCGGCATCTCAAACGGAATTTTTTGGGGCGTTACAATGCCCACCGAGGCATTTTGACTCATATCCTGTTCCAACAAATGAGGCGAAAAGCGTTATTATATCGCAAACGGCATGACTTTTTGACACGGTCGGACAAGCAGCCTGACGCGTTTGACCCTCATCCGCCGCACACGAACCATACTTTTTAGACGGCTTCCCGCTTCCCGATATGATAGGCAGACTTTTCCGTATTTTTTTCTTTTTCGCACTTGCCGCGCTGATTATCAACCGCCTCTTCAGCCGCAGGCAGAAGCGCGCCCTGCGCGAAGTTGCCGAAATCAGCGCGTGGGTGCTGCTCGGCGCGGCCGCCGCGACGCTGTTTTGGTATCTGTTTATGCTGTATTTCAAACACATTCCGGATTAGTATTGACGGAAAAAAATGCCGTCTGAAACGCTATTTTTCTGTTTCAGACGGCATTTTTTTGAAAAGGGCTTGCGGCAGGAGGAGATTTACAACCGAAGCAGGAAGGGCAGGGGGTCAGCGTTGGCGCGCTTTAAAACGCGGATTGCTTTTGCAGATGACGTAAACTTTGCCCCTGCGCCTGACGATTTGGCAGTCGCGGTGGCGTTGTTTGGCGGTTTTGAGTGAAGACAGAACCTGCATTATTTGTCCTTTCTAAACGATGACATGACGGATTGGAAACGTTGGTTGAATTTGCTGGCACGGCCTTCGGTATTGACGTTGCGCTGTTTGCCGGTATAGACGGGATGGGATGCGGAAGAAGTATCCAGCGAAAACAGCGGATATTCTTTGCCGTCTGTCCAAACCATCGTTTTTCCGTGTGTTTCGGCGCAAGAACGAATCAGCCAGCCGTCATTGGTGCTGCTGTCGAAAAAAAGAACGGTTCGATAATTGTCAGGATGAATATTCGGTTTCATATATTGCCTTACTTGAAGCGTTATAACATAACAAACTTTATCATAATTTAGAAGGTTTGTACAAGGAAAGCGTATAGTTTTTGCTAAATATTAAAAATTTTCATCATAAACCTGAAAATTTTGAAATTGACTCATATTCGGTGCAACCTTATCATACCGCCTAAAACATCATATAAAAGATAACGAAGGTATGCAGATATGAATTACGCAAAAGAAATCAATGCGTTAAACAACAGTCTTTCCGATTTGAAAGGCGACATCAACGTTTCGTTTGAATTTTTCCCGCCGAAAAACGAACAAATGGAAACGATGCTGTGGGATTCCATCCACCGTCTGCAAACCCTGCATCCCAAGTTCGTATCCGTAACCTATGGCGCAAATTCCGGCGAACGCGACCGCACGCACGGCATCGTCAAACGCATCAAACAGGAAACCGGCTTGGAAGCCGCGCCTCACCTGACCGGTATCGACGCTTCTCCCGACGAATTGCGCCAAATCGCCAAAGACTATTGGGACAGCGGCATCCGCCGCATTGTCGCCCTGCGTGGCGACGAGCCGCCCGGTTACGAGAAAAAACCGTTTTATGCCGAAGACTTGGTTAAGCTATTACGCTCCGTTGCCGACTTCGACATCTCTGTAGCAGCATACCCCGAAGTACATCCCGAAGCGAAATCCGCACAAGCCGACCTGATTAATCTGAAACGCAAAATCGATGCGGGCGCGAACCACGTCATCACCCAATTTTTCTTTGATGTGGAACGCTACCTGCGCTTCCGCGACCGCTGCGTGATGTTGGGCATCGATGTGGAAATCGTCCCCGGCATCCTGCCCGTTACCAATTTCAAGCAGCTCGGCAAAATGGCGCAGGTTACCAACGTCAAAATCCCAAGCTGGCTGTCGCAAATGTATGAAGGTTTGGACGACGACCAAGGCACGCGCAACCTCGTCGCCGCCAGTATCGCCATCGATATGGTCAAAGTCCTATCCCGCGAAGGCGTGAAAGATTTCCACTTCTACACGCTCAACCGCAGCGAGCTGACTTACGCCATCTGCCATATTTTAGGCGTGCGCCCTTAAAGCTGAAAACGGCTTCAGACGGCATCCGAGGCCGTCTGAAAAGCAAAACGCCGCCCCATCCGAGCCATTCTGATTTACAATACCGACCGATTCGGATTGAACCGGTCCTTACAAAATCCAACTGGAGAGTTCAACATGACAACATTACATTTCTCAGGCTTCCCGCGTGTCGGCGCCTTCCGTGAATTGAAATTCGCACAAGAAAAATACTGGCGCAAAGAAATCAGCGAGCAAGAATTGCTGGCTGTTGCTAAAGACTTGCGCGAGAAAAACTGGAAACACCAAGCTGCCGCTAACGCTGATTACGTTGCCGTAGGCGATTTCACTTTTTACGACCACATCCTCGACCTGCAAGTCGCTACCGGCGCGATTCCCGCCCGTTTCGGCTTCGACAGCCAAAACCTGTCTTTGGAACAATTCTTCCAACTGGCGCGCGGCAACAAAGACCAATTCGCCATCGAGATGACCAAATGGTTCGACACCAACTATCACTACTTGGTGCCTGAATTCCACGCCGATACCGAATTCAAAGCCAACGCCAAACACTACGTTCAACAACTGCAAGAAGCTCAAGCTTTGGGTCTGAAAGCCAAACCGACCGTTGTTGGTCCGCTGACCTTCCTGTGGGTTGGTAAAGAAAAAGGCGCCGTTGAATTCGACCGTCTGAGCCTGTTACCTAAACTGTTGCCTGTTTACGTTGAAATCCTGACTGCTTTGGTTGAAGCCGGTGCCGAGTGGATTCAAATCGACGAGCCTGCTTTGACTGTCGATCTGCCTAAAGAATGGGTAGAAGCCTACAAAGACGTTTACGCTACTTTGAGCAAAGTCAACGCCAAAATCCTGTTGGGCACTTACTTCGGTTCTGTTGCCGAACACGCCGCATTGCTGAAAGCCCTGCCTGTTGACGGCCTGCACATCGACTTGGTACGCGCGCCCGAGCAACTGGATGCATTTGCCGACTACGACAAAGTCCTGTCTGCCGGCGTGATTGACGGCCGAAACATCTGGCGCGCCAACCTGAACAAAGTTTTGGAAACTGTCGAGCCTCTGCAAGCCAAACTGGGCGAGCGTTTGTGGATTTCCAGCTCTTGCTCGCTGCTGCACACTCCGTTTGACTTGTCAGTTGAAGAAAAACTGAAAGCCAACAAACCCGACCTGTACTCTTGGTTGGCATTCACACTGCAAAAAACCCAAGAATTGCGCGTTCTGAAAGCCGCATTGAATGAAGGCCGTGATTCTGTTACCGAAGAACTGGCCGCCAGCCAAGCTGCCGCCGACTCCCGTGCCAACAGCGGTGAAATCCACCGTGCAGACGTTGCCAAACGCCTGGCCGATTTGCCTGCCAACGCGGACCAACGCAAATCTCCATTTGCCGACCGTATCAAAGCGCAACAAGCATGGTTGAACCTGCCTCTGCTGCCGACGACCAACATCGGTTCTTTCCCGCAAACTACCGAAATCCGCCAAGCACGCGCAGCCTTCAAAAAAGGCGAACTGTCTGCCGCCGATTACGAAGCCGCGATGAAAAAAGAAATCGCCTTGGTGGTTGAAGAGCAAGAAAAACTGGACTTGGACGTACTGGTACACGGCGAAGCCGAGCGTAACGACATGGTCGAATACTTCGGCGAACTGTTGAGCGGTTTTGCATTCACCCAATACGGCTGGGTACAAAGCTACGGTTCTCGCTGCGTTAAACCACCGATCATCTTTGGTGACGTAAGCCGTCCTGAAGCGATGACCGTGGCCTGGTCCACTTATGCGCAAAGCCTGACCAAACGCCCGATGAAAGGCATGTTGACCGGCCCTGTAACCATTCTGCAATGGTCTTTTGTCCGCAACGATATTCCTCGCTCTACCGTGTGCAAACAAATCGCACTGGCTCTGAACGACGAAGTATTGGATCTGGAAAAAGCCGGCATTAAAGTCATCCAAATTGACGAACCTGCCATCCGCGAAGGTCTGCCTTTGAAACGTGCCGATTGGGATGCCTACCTGAACTGGGCGGGCGAATCTTTCCGCCTCTCCTCTGCCGGTTGCGAAGACAGCACCCAAATCCACACTCATATGTGCTACTCCGAGTTCAACGATATCCTGCCTGCGATTGCTGCAATGGATGCGGACGTGATCACCATCGAGACTTCACGTTCCGACATGGAACTCTTGACCGCGTTCGGCGAATTCAAATACCCGAACGACATCGGCCCGGGCGTTTACGACATCCACAGCCCGCGCGTACCGACAGAAGCCGAAGTGGAGCACCTGTTGCGCAAAGCCATCGAGGTTGTACCGGTTGAACGTCTGTGGGTTAACCCGGACTGCGGTCTGAAAACACGCGGCTGGAAAGAAACTCTGGAACAACTCCAAGTGATGATGAACGTAACCCACAAACTGCGTGCCGAACTGGCTAAATAAGCAGGGATAACGCGATCGGATGCCGTCTGAATACTTTTCAGACGGCATTTCTGTTTTCAAATGAGCGTAGGGGGTTTCTAAGAATTTTTCTCAAATAAGACTTGTTTTTTTTAGGCATGGCTTTATATACTGTAAAAGTTGGTCGAGGTTGGTGATTAATAGTTTTGAATAATTAATATTATTTGAACTATAAATTATACAAATCGACTTATTCGGGGTAGAATGCCCAGCGATTCACAATCATTTCTTAAACCTATCTATTAAGGAGCTCAAAATGGCTTTGCAAGATCGTACCGGTCAAAAAGTACCTTCCGTAGTATTCCGCACCCGCGTCGGCGACACTTGGAAAGATGTGTCTACCGATGATTTGTTCAAAGGCAAAAAAGTAGTCGTATTCTCCCTGCCCGGCGCATTTACTCCAACTTGCTCTTCTTCTCACCTGCCACGTTACAATGAATTGTTCGGCGCGTTCAAAGAAAACGGCGTTGATGCAATCTACTGCGTATCTGTAAACGATACTTTCGTAATGAACGCTTGGGCGGCCGAAGAAGAATCCGACAACATCTACATGATTCCTGATGGCAACGGCGAGTTTACCGAAGGCATGGGTATGTTGGTCGGTAAAGAAGACTTGGGCTTCGGCAAACGCTCTTGGCGTTACTCCATGCTGGTTAACGACGGCGTGGTTGAAAAAATGTTCATCGAGCCTGAAGAACCAGGCGATCCGTTCAAAGTATCCGATGCAGATACTATGCTGAAATTCGTTGCTCCTGATTGGAAGGCTCAAGAATCTGTGGCAATTTTCACTAAACCAGGTTGCCAATTCTGCGCCAAAGCCAAACAAGCTTTGCAAGACAAAGGTTTGTCTTACGAAGAAATCGTATTGGGCAAAGATGCAACCGTTACTTCTGTACGCGCCATTACCGGCAAGATGACTGCTCCTCAAGTCTTCATCGGCGGTAAATACATCGGCGGCAGCGAAGATTTGGAAGCTTACTTGGCTAAAAACTGATAGCTGTTTGATTAAGGCGGTTTGATTAAACTGTCTGATATACCGGATAGAGTTATTCGGGCGGTTCTACACTACCGCTCCGAATAACTCTATATTTATAAGAGGATTTGGATATTGTTGCACTCAATCGAAATTTTGTTTTTATTTATCTGGATAATGTTTTTGATTGGGAAAATATTTCAATGCCGTCTGAAGCCGATATATTCCGTGTCGGCAGTGTTTCAGACGAAAACGGAAGGACAAAGATTATGAAAAAAATTCAAGCAGATGTCGTCGTAATCGGCGGCGGTACTGCCGGCATGGGCGCGTTTCGCAATGCCCGTTTATATTCGGATAATGTTTACCTGATTGAAAACAATGTGTTCGGCACAACCTGCGCGCGCGTGGGCTGTATGCCTTCCAAACTCTTGATTGCCGCCGCAGAGGCGCGTCATCACGCATTGCATACCGACCCGTTCGGCGTGCATTTGGACAAAGACAGTATCATCGTCAATGGCGAAGAAGTGATGCAGCGCGTTAAATCCGAGCGCGATCGTTTTGTCGGCTTTGTCGTTGCCGATGTGGAAGAATGGCCTGCCGACAAACGCATCATGGGTTCGGCTAAATTTATCGACGAGCATACTGTCCAAATCGACGACCATACCCAAATCACGGCAAAAAGTTTCGTGATTGCTACCGGTTCGCGTCCCGTTATCCTGCCGCAGTGGCAGTCTTTGGGCGACCGTTTGATTATCAACGATGACGTTTTCTCATGGGATACGCTGCCTAAGAGCGTTGCCGTGTTCGGACCGGGTGTTATCGGTTTGGAACTGGGTCAGGCATTGCATCGTTTGGGCGTGAAAGTTGAAATTTTCGGTTTGGGCGGCATCATCGGCGGCATTTCCGACCCCGTCGTTTCAGACGAGGCGAAAGCCGTGTTCGGTGAAGAATTGAAACTGCATTTGGATGCTAAAACCGAGGTCAAACTCGATGCAGACGGCAATGTAGAAGTCCATTGGGAGCAGGACGGCGAAAAAGGCGTATTTGTTGCCGAATATATGCTGGCAGCCGTAGGCCGCCGTCCGAACGTTGACAATATCGGTTTGGAAAATATCAATATCGAAAAAGATGCGCGCGGCGTACCCGTTGCCGATCCACTGACCATGCAGACCAGTATTCCGCATATCTTCATCGCGGGCGACGCGTCCAATCAACTGCCCCTGCTGCACGAAGCCGCCGACCAAGGCAAGATTGCCGGCGATAACGCAGGCCACTACCCGAATATCGGCGGCGGTTTGCGCCGCAGCACCATCGGCGTGGTGTTCACCAGTCCGCAAATCGGCTTTGTCGGTTTGAAATACGCGCAGGTTGCCGCGCAATACCAAGCCGACGAATTTGTCATCGGCGAAGTATCGTTCAAAAACCAAGGCCGCAGCCGCGTGATGCTGGTAAACAAAGGCCATATGCGCCTGTATGCCGAAAAAGCAACCGGCCGCTTCATCGGTGCGGAAATCGTAGGCCCTGCCGCCGAACATTTGGCGCACCTGTTGGCATGGGCGCATCAAATGAAGATGACCGTTCCGCAAATGCTGGATATGCCGTTCTACCATCCTGTTATCGAGGAAGGTCTGCGTACTGCGTTGCGTGATGCCGACGCTAAATTAAAAATTTGATTGATACATGAAGGATGCCGTCTGAAATTGCTCAGACGGCATTTTATCTTTCCGTAATTGAAACGATGTTGATATTTCAGGCAAGGAAAGTGGGTGTATCAGAAATCCGTTTTTTTAATCTGCTGTTTTCACGCGTGTTTGTCAAAATCTATCAGTTTGTTTTTAAAATACGCTGTTCAAAATGAGATAAAACAGGTAAATTAACGTTTATGTAACCCAGTGTAGCACTGGGTTTACGGTTTTTGAGTTGATATCATAACTACAGAGGAATTGACTATGTCTGTCAAATCACGTCCTGTTTATCTGGATTTACCGAAAATCCGTCTGCCGATACCCGGGATAGTTTCCATTCTTCACCGTATCAGTGGTGTCGGGTTGTTTATCATGCTGCCCTTCCTACTTTATTTCCTGTCAGGTACCTTAAGCCAAGAATCCGCATTTGAGACTTACCGTTCCATTATTTCCCATCCCTTGGTCAAATTAATCTTACTCGGTGTGCTGTGGGCGTATTTGCACCATTTCTTTGCCGGTATCCGTTTTCTGTTTTTGGATGCGCATAAAGGCTTGGAGCTAAATACTGCACGTAATACCGCTAAAGCCGTATTTGCTTCTGCATTGGTTTTGACTGTCGTTTTGGGAGCTTTATTATGGTAGAACGTAAATTGACAGGCGCGCATTACGGTTTGCGCGATTGGGCAATGCAGCGTGCAACTGCGGTCATCATGTTGATATACACCGTAGTTCTATTGGTTGTTCTGTTTACGTTGCCTAAAGAATATTCGGCATGGCAGGCGTTTTTCAATCAAACTTGGGTGAAAGTGTTTACCCAAGTGAGCTTTTTGGCCGTATTCCTGCATGCATGGGTAGGTATCCGCGATTTGTGGATGGACTACATTAAGCCTTTCGGCGTGCGTTTGTTTTTACAAGTTGCCACCATCGTTTGGTTGGTCGGCTGCTTGGTATATTCAGTTAAAGTAATTTGGGGGTAAATATGAGTTTTCCTGTTCGCAAGTTTGATGCCGTGATTGTTGGCGGTGGTGGTGCAGGTTTACGCGCAGCCCTCCAATTGTCTAAATCCGGCCTGAATTGTGCTGTTTTGTCTAAAGTGTTCCCAACCCGTTCGCATACTGTAGCGGCTCAAGGCGGTATTTCTGCTTCATTGGGTAATGTGCAGGAAGACCGTTGGGACTGGCACATGTACGATACCGTGAAAGGTTCCGACTGGTTGGGCGATCAAGATGCGATTGAGTTTATGTGTCGTGCCGCGCCTGAAGCCGTAATTGAGTTGGAACACATGGGTATGCCTTTTGACCGTGTGGAAAGCGGTAAAATTTACCAACGTCCTTTCGGCGGCCATACTGCCGAACACGGTAAACGTGCGGTAGAACGTGCATGTGCGGTTGCCGACCGTACCGGTCATGCGATGTTGCATACTTTGTACCAACAAAACGTCCGTGCCAATACACAATTCTTTGTGGAATGGACGGCGCAAGATTTGATTCGTGATGAAAACGGCGACGTCGTCGGTGTAACTGCCATGGAAATGGAAACCGGCGAAGTTTATATTTTCCACGCTAAAGCCGTGATGTTTGCTACCGGTGGCGGCGGCCGTATTTATGCTTCTTCTACCAATGCCTATATGAATACCGGCGACGGTTTGGGCATTTGTGCCCGTGCAGGTATTCCGTTGGAAGACATGGAATTCTGGCAATTCCACCCGACCGGTGTGGCCGGTGCGGGCGTGTTGATTACCGAAGGTGTGCGCGGTGAGGGCGGTATTCTGTTGAATGCCGATGGTGAGCGCTTCATGGAACGTTACGCTCCAACCGTAAAAGACTTGGCTTCCCGTGACGTGGTTTCCCGTGCGATGGCAATGGAAATTTACGAAGGCCGCGGTTGCGGTAAAAACAAAGACCACGTATTGCTGAAAATCGACCATATCGGCGCAGAAAAAATTATGGAAAAACTGCCGGGCATCCGCGAGATTTCCATTCAGTTTGCCGGTATTGACCCGATTAAAGACCCGATTCCTGTTGTGCCGACTACCCACTACATGATGGGCGGTATTCCGACCAACTACCATGGCGAAGTTGTCGTTCCTCAAGGCGACGAATACGAAGTGCCTGTAAAAGGCCTGTATGCTGCGGGCGAGTGCGCATGTGCTTCTGTACACGGTGCGAACCGCTTGGGTACCAACTCCCTGTTGGACTTGGTGGTATTCGGTAAAGCTGCCGGCGACAGCATGATTAAATTCATCAAAGAGCAAAGCGACTGGAAACCTCTGCCTGCTAATGCCGGTGAGTTGACCCGCCAACGTATCGAGCGTTTGGACAACCAAACCGGTGGCGAAAACGTTGATGCATTGCGTCGCGAACTGCAACGCTCCGTACAACTGCACGCCGGCGTGTTCCGTACCGATGCGATTTTAGCAGAGGGTGTGAAACAGGTTATGGCGATTGCCGAGCGTGTAAAACGTACTGAAATCAAAGACAAGAGCAAAGTGTGGAATACCGCGCGTATCGAAGCTTTGGAATTGGATAATCTGATTGAAGTGGCGAAAGCGACTTTGGTGTCCGCTGAGGCGCGTAAAGAATCGCGCGGCGCGCACGCTTCGGATGACCATCCTGAGCGCGATGACGAAAACTGGATGAAACATACCCTGTATCATTCGGACACTAATACCTTGTCTTATAAACCGGTACATACCAAGCCTTTGAGCGTGGAATACATCAAACCGGCTAAACGCGTTTATTGATGTGTTTTCAGACGGCCTTTATCTTAGAGGCCGTCTGAAACCTGACTATACCCACATTGAACTGTCTGAATCCATAATACAAAATTATTGAACAGTTTATGAGAAAGGAACACTTCTCATGGAAAAAATGAGTTTTGAAATTTACCGTTACAATCCGGACGTTGATGCCAAACCATATATGCAACGTTACGAGTTGGAACTAGAACCTACCGACGTGAAACTTTTGGACGCGCTGGTGCGTCTGAAAGCGCAAGACGATACCCTGTCTTTCCGCCGTTCCTGCCGTGAAGGTATTTGCGGTTCGGACGGTATGAACATCAACGGCAAAAACGGTTTGGCGTGTCTGACCGATTTACGCAGCCTGAAACAGCCTGTGAAAATCCGCCCGCTGCCCGGCCTGCCTGTTATCCGCGACCTGATTGTGGACATGACCCAGTTCTTCAAACAATACCACTCCATCAAACCTTACGTCGTCAACGACAATCCGATCGATGCCGACAAAGAGCGCCTGCAAACTCAGGAAGAGCGTAAAGAGTTAGACGGTTTGTACGAATGTATTTTGTGCGCCTGCTGTTCGACTGCCTGCCCGTCATTCTGGTGGAATCCTGATAAATTCGTTGGTCCGTCTGGTTTGCTGAATGCTTACCGTTTCATTGCGGATAGCCGTGATACCATCACTAATGAGCGTTTGGATAATCTGAACGACCCATACCGTTTGTTCCGTTGCCACACCATTATGAACTGCGTAGACGTATGTCCCAAACACTTGAATCCGACCCGAGCCATCGGTAAGATTAAAGAGATTATGTTGAAACGAGCCGTTTAAGAAATGATGGTTTTTGACGATATTGCCAAACGGAAAATCCGTTTTCAAACCCGCCGGGGATTGTTGGAATTAGATTTAATCTTCGGCAGGTTTATGGAAAAAGAATTCGAGCATTTGAGCGATAAAGAGCTGTCCGAGTTTTCCGAAATCCTTGAATTTCAGGATCAAGAATTGCTTGCCTTGATTAACGGGCATTCGGAAACGGACAAAGGGCACCTTATCCCGATGCTTGAAAAAATCAGACAGGCATAATGTATTATAGGGCTTGTTTGCGATACCGATCCGAAAAGCCCTTTCCATACGGAGGCCGTCTGAAAAAAGACCGTGCCGCTTATGCGGCAACGAAAGCCCCAACTTACAAAGGAGTTTTAAGAATGTCTAAATCTGTCAAACTTATTACCTCAACTCAAGAGGCTTTGGAGCTGCCGGTATTGGAAGCAAGTATCGGCCATGATGTGGTTGATATCCGTACGTTGACTAAAAATACAGGTCTGTTTTCATTCGACCCCGGATTCGTGTCAACTGCAAGTTGCGAATCCAAAATCACTTATATTGATGGTGATGAAGGTCTGTTGTATTACCGTGGTTATCCTATCGAGCAGCTGGCCAAAAAATCCGATTATTTGGAAGTTTGCTATCTGTTGATTTACGGCGAACTGCCTACAGCTGAGCAGAAAAAAGAATTTGATACCACTGTCAGCCGCCATACGATGGTACATGAACAGCTGACTTGGTTCTTCCGTGGTTTCCGACGTGACGCGCATCCGATGGCGATGATGGTCGGCGTGGTCGGCGCACTGTCTGCGTTCTACCAAGACAGCTTGGACATTACCAATCCCGAACACCGAAAAATCGCAATTTACCGTCTGATTTCCAAAATTCCGACAATCGCGGCAATGTGTTACCGCTATTCTAACGGTTTGCCGTTCAATTATCCGAAAAATAATCTCTCTTACTCTGAAAACTTCCTTCACATGATGTTCGCCACACCGTGTGAAGACTACAAACCCAATCCTGTTTTGGCACGCGCGCTCGACCGCATCTTTATTTTACATGCCGATCACGAGCAAAACGCCTCAACTTCAACCGTCCGTTTGGCAGGGTCTTCCGGTGCGAATCCGTTTGCCTGTATTGCCGCCGGTATCGCCTGCCTGTGGGGTGCTTCGCACGGCGGTGCGAACGAAGCCGTGTTGAAAATGTTGGACGAAATCGGCGATGTGTCTAATGTTGCCGCGTACATGGAAGGTGTGAAACAGCGCAAATACCGTCTGATGGGCTTCGGTCACCGCGTGTACCGCAACATGGATCCGCGTGCCAGCATTATGCGCGAAACCTGCTATGAAGTTTTGAAAGAATTGGGTTTGGAAGACAGTCCGAAATTCAAACTGGCGATGGAATTGGAACAAATTGCACTGAAAGACCCGTTCTTTATCGAACGCAAGCTGTATCCAAACGTCGATTTCTATTCCGGCATCGTCCTGTCCGCGCTGGGCATCCCGACCGAAATGTTTACCGTCATCTTCGCCCTGTCGCGCAGCGTAGGTTGGATTTCGCACTGGCACGAGATGATCAGCGATCCTTCGCTGAAAATCGGTCGTCCGCGCCAGCTTTATACCGGTTCGGAACGCCGCGATTATGTGCCGGCAGGAGAGAGGTAACATACATTAATATATTGTCAAACAGGCAATATTAGAGAATCGGATTGCTTTCTGTACACATTTGATTGTAGTCGGATGAAATCAATACAGGCAATCCGGTTTAAAATAGGGTAGAATAAAATGTCTTTTCAGACGGCATCAGTTCAGCCGTCAGGACGCGGACTTCTACCCTTTGTTTATATTTTAAAGAAAAGAGCGCACGCCATGATGGACGAAAAACTCAATTTCTCTTACCTGTTCGGTTCGAACGCACCTTACATTGAGGAATTGTACGAGGCTTTTTTGGAAAACCCCGATGCGGTGGATGAAAAATGGAAGCAGTATTTCACCGATTTGAGCAAACAGCCGGGGACGGTTGCTGTCGATGTCGCACACACACCGATTCGCGAATCATTTGTTTCTTTGGCGAAAAAGAAAATCGCATCTGCCGTTGCGGGCGGTGCGGATGAGGCAATGCTGAAAAAGCAAGTCAGCGTTTTACGGCTGATTTCTGCTTATCGTATACAAGGCGTGGGTGCAGCCAAACTTGATCCGCTCAAACGTATCCCGCCGCGCGACATTGAAGCCCTCGATCCGAAATTCCATGGCCTGTCTGATGCCGATATGGCGCTCCAATTCAATATGGGCGAGGGCGATTTTGCCAATCGGGGCAAACTGCCTTTATCCCAAATCATCAGCAACCTCAAACAAACCTACTGCGGCCACATCGCATTGGAATATATCTATATTCCCAATACCGAAGAGCGTCGTTGGGTACGCAATTATTTTGAAAGCGTATTGTCCACACCGAACTACAATGCCGATCAAAAACGCCGTATTTTGAAAGAAATGACTGCTGCCGAAACTTTGGAACGCTACCTGCATACCAAATACGTCGGTCAGAAACGTTTCGGCGTAGAAGGCGGCGAAAGCGCGATTGCCGGTTTGAACTACCTGATTCAAAACGCCGGTAAGGACGGCGTGGAAGAAGTCATCATCGGTATGGCGCACCGAGGCCGTCTGAATGTTTTAGTTAACATTTTGGGCAAAAAACCCGGCGATTTGTTCGCCGAATTTGAAGGCCGTGCCGAAATCAAACTGCCCAGCGGCGATGTGAAATACCATATGGGCTTCAGCTCCGATATTGCCACGCCGCACGGTCCGATGCACGTTTCTTTGGCGTTCAACCCGTCACACTTGGAAATCGTCAATCCGGTAGTGGAAGGTTCTGCACGCGCCAAGCAAAAACGTTTGGGCGAAAACGGCCGCGATAAAGTCTTGCCCGTATTGATTCACGGCGACTCCGCATTTATCGGTTTGGGTGTCAACCAAGCGACATTCAACCTGTCTAAAACGCGCGGTTATACCACCGGCGGTACGGTTCACATCGTCATCAACAACCAAATCGGCTTTACCACTTCCGATATCCGCGATACCCGTTCAACCGTACACTGTACCGATATTGCGAAAATGGTTTCCGCCCCGGTTATCCACGTCAACGGCGATGATCCTGAGCGCGTTTGCTTTGCCATCCAAGCCGCTTTGGATTACCGCAAAAAATTCCATAAAGACATCGTGATCGACGTTGTCTGCTACCGTAAATGGGGCCACAACGAGGGCGATGATCCGACCCTGACCCAACCGATGATGTACAAAAAAGTATCGCAACACCCAGGTGCGCGTGCTTTGTACACCGAGCAACTGATTGCCGAAGGCGTGGTAACCCAAGCTGAGGCTGACGGTTACATTCAAGCCTATCGTGATGCTTTGGACAAAGGCGAACACGTCGAGCAAACAACGTTGAGCAATTTCCAACGCACACAAATCGACTGGAGCAAATACCAAGGCAAAGATTGGCGCGAACACATCGAAACCGGTTTGCCTGCCGCAGATATTGAGCGTCTTACCGAGAAATTTACCGCCGTACCGGAAGGCTTTGCCCTGCATCCGACTGCGAAACGTGTGATTGAAGCGCGCAAAGCCATGGCATCCGGCAAACAAGCCATCGACTGGGGTATGGCCGAAACCTTGGCATACGCAAGCCTTGTAACCAAAGGTCATGGCGTGCGTATCTCCGGTGAGGACTCCGGCCGCGGTACATTCTCACACCGTCATGCCGTTCTGCACGATCAAAAACGTGAAAAATGGGACGACGGTACTTATGTTCCTCTGCGCCATATGGGCGAAGGCATGGGCGAGTTCCTGGTTATCGACTCCATTTTGAATGAAGAAGCCGTGATGGCGTTCGAGTACGGCTTTGCCTGCTCCGCACCTGACAAACTGACCATTTGGGAAGCTCAATTCGGTGACTTCGCCAACGGCGCGCAAGTGACTATTGACCAATTCCTGTCTTCAGGCGAAACCAAGTGGGGTCGCTTGTGCGGTCTGACCACCATCCTGCCGCACGGCTACGACGGTCAAGGCCCTGAGCACTCTTCTGCGCGCGTAGAACGTTGGTTGCAACTGTGTTCTGAGAACAATATGCAAGTCATCATGCCGTCTGAAGCGTCGCAAATGTTCCACCTCTTGCAACGTCAAGTCTTGGGTTCATACCGCAAACCGCTGGTGATTTTCATGTCCAAACGCCTGTTGCGCTTCAAAGGTGCAATGAGCCCGCTGGAAAACTTCACAGAAGGTTCGACTTTCCGTCCGGTTATCGGTGATACCGCCGAACGCGCAAGCAACGACAGCGTGAAACGTGTGGTATTGTGTGCCGGTCAGGTTTACTATGACTTGGAAGCCGGTCGTGCCGAGCGTAAACTGGAAGATGATGTTGCGATTGTTCGCGTTGAGCAGCTGTATCCGTTCCCATATGAAGAGGTTAAAGCTGAACTGGCGAAATATCCGAACGCAAAATCTGTGGTTTGGGCGCAAGAAGAGCCGAAAAACCAAGGTGCGTTCTACCAAATCCGCCACCGCATCGAAGGCGTTATCAGCGAAGAGCAAAAACTGTCTTATGCCGGTCGTCCAAGCAGCGCATCGCCTGCAGTGGGCTACTCAAGCAAACACATTGCTCAATTGAAACAATTGGTTGAAGACGCTTTGGCGTTGTAAGCCTAGCGGCATTCCGTCTGAGGCTGCTCAGGCGGAATGCCCATATGCAGAATTAAAAACACACAACAGGCCGTCTGAAAGGGCCATTGGAGACACAAAATGATTATTGATGTAAAAGTACCTATGCTGTCTGAAAGCGTATCTGAAGGCACGCTCTTGGAATGGAAGAAAAAAGTTGGCGAAGCAGTTGCCCGTGACGAAATCCTGATCGATATCGAAACGGACAAAGTGGTTTTGGAAGTACCTTCTCCACAAGCCGGCGTATTGGTTGAAATCGTAGCGCAAGACGGTGAAACCGTTGTTGCCGACCAAGTTTTGGCTCGTATCGATACCGCTGCTACCGCTGCTGCTGAAGCACCTGCCGCCGCTCCTGCCGAAGCAGCCCCGGCTGCAGCTCCTGCAGCTGCACAAAACAACGCCGCTATGCCTGCCGCCGCCAAACTGGCTGCCGAGACCGGTGTTGACGTGAACGCATTGCAAGGTTCCGGCCGTGACGGTCGCGTATTGAAAGAAGACGTACAAAATGCCGCTGCCAAACCTGCCGCAGCCGCTGCTCCTGCCGTTGCACTTCCTGCCGGCGCACGTCCTGAAGAACGCGTACCGATGAGCCGCCTGCGTGCCCGTGTTGCAGAACGCCTCTTGGCTTCTCAACAAGAAAACGCCATTCTGACTACATTCAACGAAGTCAACATGAAACCAATCATGGACTTGCGTGCGAAGTACAAAGAAAAATTCGAGAAAGAACACGGCGTGAAACTGGGCTTTATGTCCTTCTTCGTTAAAGCCGCTGTTGCCGCCCTGAAAAAATACCCGGTTGTGAATGCTTCTGTTGACGGCAAAGACATCGTGTACCACGGCTACTTCGATATCGGTATCGCAATTGGCAGCCCACGCGGTTTGGTTGTACCAATTCTGCGCGATGCCGACCAAATGAGCATTGCCGACATCGAACAAGCAATTGTTGATTACGCGAAAAAAGCCAAAGACGGCAAAATCGCTATCGAAGATCTGACCGGCGGTACATTCAGTATTACCAACGGCGGTACTTTCGGTTCTATGATGTCTACCCCGATCATCAACCCGCCTCAATCTGCGATTTTGGGTATGCACGCCACTAAAGAGCGCGCTGTGGTTGAAAACGGTCAAGTTGTTGTCCGTCCAATGATGTATCTGGCTCTGTCTTACGACCACCGTATCATCGACGGACGCGAAGCTGTATTGACCTTGGTAGCCATTAAAGACGCGTTGGAAGACCCGGCCCGCCTGTTGTTGGATCTGTAATCGTTTCAGACGGCCTTTTATTTGTTAATGAAAAGGTCGTCTGAATTTTTATTTAGATGTAGCGTAATGTAGTATCGTGCTACAATAGGCTCAACAAACGATTGAGGCCGTCTGAAACATTTGATTCGAATGAATCGGCAGATATGGACTTTCAGACGGTCTTTTCTTAAAACCATCAAAACGCAGTCATTCAAAATAAAAAAGAAACAAAAAGTATCGTTTTTATTTTGAGATACTGCCAAAAGTAAAGGATGACACGATGTCTCAATATGATGTAGTAGTGATTGGTGCAGGCCCGGGCGGATACGTTGCCGCCATCCGTGCCGCGCAACTGGGTTTCAAAACCGCTTGCGTCGACGCAGGCGTTAACAAAGCTGGCAATGCCCCTGCATTGGGCGGTACTTGCTTAAATGTAGGCTGTATCCCTTCCAAAGCCCTGTTGCAATCCAGCGAACATTTCCACGCTGCGCAGCACGATTTTACCGAACACGGTATCACTGTCGGCGACGTAAAATTCGACGCGGCCAAAATGATTGAGCGCAAAGATGCCATCGTGACCAAACTGACCGGCGGCGTGAAATTCCTGTTCCAAAAAAACAAAGTAACCAGCCTGTTCGGTACTGCTTCCTTTGCCGGTAAAAACGGCGATGCTTACCAAATCGAAGTCGATAACAAAGGCGAGAAAACCGTTATCGAAGCCAAACACGTCATCGTAGCCACCGGTTCCGTACCGCGTCCGCTGCCACAAGTCGCTATCGACAATGTGAACGTATTGGACAACGAAGGCGCATTGAACCTGACCGAAGTGCCTGCCAAACTCGGCGTGATCGGTTCCGGCGTGATTGGTTTGGAAATGGGTTCCGTATGGAACCGCGTGGGTGCAGAAGTTACCATTCTTGAAGCTGCGCCGACCTTCCTGGCTGCCGCCGACCAACAAATCGCCAAAGAAGCCTTCAAATACTTCACCAAAGAGCAAGGCTTGAACATTGAATTGGGCGTGAAAATCGGCGACATCAAATCTGAAGGCAAAGGCGTTTCCGTTGCTTACGAAACTGCTGCCGGCGAAGCCAAAACCGAAGTATTCGACAAACTGATCGTTGCCATCGGCCGTATTCCAAACACCAAAGGCCTGAACGCCGAAGCCGTAGGCTTGGAAAAAGACGAGCGCGGCTTTATCAAAGTAGATGGCGAATGCCGTACCAACCTGCCTAACGTATGGGCAATCGGCGACGTGGTTCGCGGCCCGATGTTGGCACACAAAGCCAGCGATGAAGGCGTTGCCGTTGCCGAGCGCATTGCCGGTCAAAAACCGCATATCGACTTCAACAACGTACCGTTTGTTATTTACACCGACCCTGAAATCGCTTGGGTGGGTAAAACCGAAGAGCAGCTCAAAGCCGAAGGCGTGGAGTACAAAAAAGGTACTTCAGGTTTCGGCGCCAACGGTCGCGCATTGGCCATGGGCAAAGCCAAAGGTACGGTTAAAGTATTGGCAGATGCCAAAACCGACCGCATCTTGGGCGTACACATGATCGGCCCGGTTGTCAGCGAATTGGTTACCGAAGGCGTGACTGCGCTCGAATTCTTCGCCAGCAGCGAAGACATCGCCCGCATTATCCATGCCCACCCGACCTTGTCCGAAGTGGTTCACGAAGCTGCATTGGCGGCCGACAAACGCGCTTTGCACGGTTGATAGACATTAAGGACGTCTGAAACTTTTCAGACGGCCTTAAGGCCTCCGACAATTGAATGTTCCGAGAGCTTCGTTTTCTGATTTATAATTCCGTCAGGCAAACAAACAGCATTTACATTCATTATGAATAAAGAAATAGTCGGTATTTTCTTTATACCGATGGGTATCATCAGCATGTGTATGGCCGCATTGTGGCAGATGTATGTGATGATGACCGAAACTTATACGCTCAACCGTTTCAAAGATAAAGAATTGGTTTGGCGCGTGGCATTGTTGTTTATCAGTTTCAGCCTTGCCGTTTACCTGCTCTGCCCGAATTCGCGTAAAAAAGGCATTGTCTTTTTTATTCTCGGAGGAGGCGGCGCAACCATGTATCTGCTGGCGCGGATGTGGTTGCCTTTCAGCAAGTGAAACGACGATTTTCCGACCGCCGAAAGGTAGTCTGAAACGCACGGGCTTGCCATTTGGAGGCAAACTCGGGGCATTCCACTAATCTAAAGGAGAAATCCATGAATTTACACGAGTATCAGGCTAAAGAACTGCTGGCTAGCTACGGTTTGCCCGTACAAGGCGGTATTTTGGCACACAACGGCGAAGAAGCCGCTGCAGCTTACGACAAATTGGGCGGCAAATTCGCTGTTGTCAAAGCACAAGTACACGCCGGCGGCCGCGGTAAAGCGGGCGGCGTAAAAGTCGTTAAAAGCCGCGAAGAAGCTAAAGAAGTGGCTGAAAGCCTGATTGGCACCAACTTGGTAACTTACCAAACCGATGCCAACGGCCAACCTGTCAACAGCGTTTTGGTTTGCGAAGACATGTATCCGGTTCAAACCGAGCTGTACTTGGGCGCAGTGGTTGACCGTTCTACCCGCCGCGTTACATTCATGGCTTCTACCGAAGGCGGCGTGGAAATCGAAAAAGTTGCTGCCGAAACTCCAGAAAAAATCTTCAAAGTAACCGTTGATCCGCTGGTCGGCCTGCAACCTTGCCAAGCTCGCGAAGTTGCCTTCCAACTGGGCTTGAAAGACAAACAAATCAACGAGTTCGTCAAACTGATGACCGGCGCGTACAAAGCGTTTGTCGAAAACGACTTCGCCCTGTTTGAAGTAAACCCATTGGCAGTTCGCGAAAACGGCGACTTGGCCTGTGTGGACGGCAAAATCGGTATCGACAGTAACGCGCTCTACCGCCTGCCGAAAATTGCCGCTTTGCGCGACAAATCTCAAGAAAACGAACGTGAGCTGAAAGCTTCCGAATTCGACCTGAACTATGTTGCCCTGGAAGGCAACATCGGCTGTATGGTGAACGGTGCCGGTTTGGCGATGGCCACTATGGACATCATCAAACTCAAAGGCGGCCAACCTGCCAACTTCTTGGACGTTGGTGGCGGCGCAACCAAAGACCGCGTGGTTGAAGCGTTCAAACTGATTCTGGAAGACAAATCCGTTAAAGGCGTATTGATCAACATCTTCGGCGGTATCGTACGTTGCGACATGATTGCGGAAGCCATCGTGGCAGCCGTTAAAGAAATCAACGTCAACGTTCCTGTTGTTGTTCGTTTGGAAGGTAACAACGCCGAACTCGGCGCGAAAATCCTGAACGAATCAGGTCTGAAACTGACTTCTGCAGACGGCCTGAATGACGCAGCCGAAAAAATTGTTGCAGCCGTAAACGCCTAAGGAGAAAAGAATGAGCGTATTGATTAATAAAGACACCAAAGTATTGGTTCAAGGTTTCACCGGTAAAAACGGTACTTTCCACTCCGAACAAGCTCTGGCTTACGGCACTAAAGTTGTCGGCGGCGTTACCCCAGGCAAAGGCGGTCAAACCCACCTGAACCTGCCTGTATTCAACACCATGAAAGAAGCCGTTAAAGAAACCGGCGCGGACGCATCTGTAATTTACGTTCCAGCTCCGTTTGTTTTGGATTCTATCGTTGAAGCCGTTGATTCAGGCGTAGGCTTGGTCGTTGTGATTACCGAAGGCGTTCCGACTCTGGACATGCTCAAAGCCAAACGCTACTTGGAAACCAACGGCAACGGTACCCGCTTGGTCGGCCCTAACTGCCCAGGCGTGATTACTCCGGGTGAGTGCAAAATCGGCATTATGCCGGGCCACATCCACACTCCGGGCCGCATCGGTATTATTTCCCGTTCCGGTACATTGACTTACGAAGCCGTGGCACAAACCACCAAACTGGGCTTGGGTCAATCAACCTGTATCGGTATCGGCGGCGACCCGATTCCTGGTATGAACCAAATCGACGCACTGAAACTCTTCCAAGAAGACCCAGATACCGACGCCATCATCATGATCGGTGAAATCGGCGGTACTGCGGAAGAAGAAGCAGCCGAATACATCCAATCCAACGTAACCAAACCTGTTGTAGGTTATATCGCTGGTGTTACCGCTCCTAAAGGCAAACGCATGGGTCACGCCGGTGCGATTATCTCCGGCGGTAAAGGTACTGCCGAAGAAAAATTCGCCGCGTTTGAAAAAGCCGGTATCGCTTACACCCGCAGCCCTGCCGAGTTGGGCACTACCATGCTGGAAGTGTTGAAAGCAAAAGGTTTGGCATAATCAGGTTTGACAACTGATTGAACATCAAATGCCGTCTGAAACCGGAAATCAGGTTTCAGACGGCATTTTGTTTGTCATTTCAAAAAGAGGCAGCCTCAACATACCCACATTATTTTTTGCCCTTTGAGGTAGTCAGAATATTTATCGGTCAAACAGGAGCAAACCCGTAAGTCAGGTTGCACACGCCTTGTTTGAAGTCCGGGAATGGATAAGTATCGCATTTGAAAAGACTGATATTATTTTTTGCAGGATTCTGTTTTAGCACGCGACATTTTTTGTTTGATAAGATTGGAATGGATGTAGTCCGCGCAATGCTGCAAATCCGTTTCGTCGCGCACGGTGTGTTCGTAAAAACGCCGTTGCCAAGAAGAGACCTTTGCAAAATTCCCCAAAATCCCCTAAATTCCCACCAAGACATTTAGGGGATTTTCCATGAGCACCTTCTTCCGGCAAACCGCCCAAGCCATGATTGCCAAACACATCGACCGTTTCCCGCTATTGAAGTTGGATCAGGTGAAGCGCACCGAGAAAAATCTCGGCATTTTCTGAGAAAAAACTTTGGCAATTTATTGCATTATTTGCAACTCCCTTGCACTTTTATAAAAGCGACGATAACCGTCGCTTTTGTTTTACCAGTTGCAGATAACTAGTCTGCTTGGCTGGCGTACCGGTGTTCCGGCACCGGTACGTCGCCGTCCCACTTTAATATTTTTTATCCTCCTTTATTGATGTTATTTCCATCAGTTGCATAGCGTTTCTGGATCATTTGATAATTGGCAATTTCTTTTTCCGCCCGCTCAAACAGGGCAAGATCGCCGGTTTCCGATGCGTATCTGCCGACCCTCATCCATTCGTCGATTTGGGTCTGACAAAATTGAAAGGGTGTCATACAGCCTCCCTCCGGAACATTGCTGCCAAATCCCCGGGCGAGAACCGCCAACCTTCGGTTATTCCCATTACCGTCGCACAAAACTCGCTACAGAACCAACGGTTTTTACTCTGAGTCAGACGGAATACCGTCCCAACTGCCCCCATCCAGTCGTAACGGCAACCGCGTGTCTGAGCATATAGGCAGACGACCGAACTGTGCGCGGATGGCGGCAGCGGAATTAAATCCCACTTGTCAGACGGCAGCGGCATCACTTTCATACGTACGCCGCCGTCGCGCCCACTGGCGGAATAACAGGCATAAGAAGAGGCGCAGTATGTAGGGAGCCGCACGGCGATTTCGCAGTGACTGTACTGACTGCGAGTTACAGTACGTATCAGCCAATCCTCAAACCTCGCACGTATTCCGCACGCCTTTCCTTTGTAAAGTGCCAGATAAACCTCCGCCATCATTCAGCCTCGGCTTTCAGGTCGATGACGAGCGATATATCAGTCAGTTCATCAAGATTGGCCGCGGCGTTGATTTTGTCTTCCGCCACCTGCCTCAAGCCTGCCACATAAGCGGTCAACCGCTCAAATTTGAGTGTTTTTTCATAAGCTTTTTGCCTTAAAGCATCGATCGGCACGCCTCGAGAAGCGGCAATGGCGTCAAGCGTCGGCGTTGCAGCATTCTGGTCGGCATGCCATACCTTCGCCTCAAATGCCTGCGTTGTCCAAGTCGCCACCTCAAATTCGGGCACTTTGTCCAAGCCCGCCGCACGGTTGATATAGGATTGCGCGGCGCGGTTGACTTCGGCCAGTTTTTCAGACTTCGCTTCTTGCAGCATTTTCTTTTTGGCGGCAGGTGTCAGCACCCAGCTGCCGCCGTCCCATTTGTGGTATTCGGACGGGCGCGGCGGGGAAACGGTCAAATCGTCGGACACGATGCAGCCGGAATTGAGGGCGGCGAGCAGCCCGGCGTGTTGTTCGGGCGTAATGGGGCGCGCGCCCTCGGGGGCTTGGTCGGGGGTGTCGCAGTCGTAAAAGGCGCGGTCTTTGTAGTAAATGGTCATTGGTTTTCCTTTCGGGTCGGTGTTACGGATTGGCGGCGGGTCGGCAATGCCGTTTGAAGGGATCGGCGGCGGCGTTATCGGAAGCCGCGGGCGGCGAGGCTTCTGATTTCATTTAGCGCGTCTTCATTAATTCCCCTTAGCGTTTCTTCATCGATTCCGGGGACTGTCGGGGGGCTGGCGGCGTTTCCCGTACCGGCTTTGCCGATGGCGATCCAAGAGACGGACACGCCGCTGCCGCCTGCGGTTTCATAGCAGGAATGGTAGTCGATGACGAGGTTGTTTTCCGAATAATTGCGGATGGTTACGCCCGCCGCCATATTGCCGTAAAAACTGCTGTTCGGCGTATGCGTGGCGGTGCTGATGCTCCATACTTCGCCGAAGGAAACGGGGAAGTAGACGGTGTTGCTTCTGTGCACGCCGTTTATGTTGTTTTTGCCCCATTGGATGAGGATGCCGCCGGGCAGTTTTTGCCAGCCTGTCGCGGCAGCCGAGTTGCCGAAGATGCCGCCCACCGCCGCGCTGATTTTTTCGTCCAGCCCTTGGATTTGGGCGGCGGTGTGGGTGTGGGCGCGGTCGGCTTTGTCTTGCAAACCTTGCGCCAGCGTGCCCGCGTCCAGCGCGCCGGCATTAACGGTTTCGCCGTGGGACTTTATCCAGAACACGGCTTCGCCCAAGGTGTCGGCGGCTTTGATGCACAGTTTTAAAACCAGTGCTTTGGGGCGGTTTTCGTCGGCGGTGGGGACGACGCGGGATGCGTCGAATGTGATGGCGGACGGGCGGTCGTTGCCGCTGCCGTCTCCGTCGTATGTCCAATTTTTCCGGGCTTTGTCGATGCCGAACGCGCCCTCGGGGATGGCGGTGTCGAAGAGTTGCTCGTTGCTTCGGTTGCCGCTGTCGATTTTGCCGGTAATGTTGCGGATTGCGTCCCCCTGCTTCGTTCCGACTGCCAAGCCGTTGGCGGCGTTGCGGATAAAGCGGTCTTCCGCCTGCGGGACGTTTCGGATGCTTCCGTATTTGGCAACCAGCAGGCGGTAGAGTTCGGGATAAGCGGTTTCGGTTACGCGCGTGCGGATGTCGTCAAACGCCAGCCAGCCGGTCGGGATTTGGTCGGACGGAAACCACGCGGTGATGCCGATGTCGGTACGGCTTAAATCAGGCAGGCGGTTGCTGTTGCCCAAGGCGCGGTAAAGGTCGGGGAAGGTGTTTTGCGCAAAGGTCGTGCCGTCTGCCCGCAAATAGCCTGCGGGGTTTCGGACGGCTTTGGGAAAGGATACGATCGCGCCGACGGGGATGCCGTCTGAATTGAGTTTTTTCCACGCGCTCCAGTCGTCGTTTTCGCTGCTGACCTGGTGGCGTTCGTACACGTCGGACGTGTAGGCGGGATAGCCCAACTGCCTGCACCAGCCGGGTTGCGTTCCGGCGATGACTTGGATATGGCAGGCGGTGTTTTCAACGGGCAGGTTGGAGCTGCCGACCGCCGTCGGCAGGGAATAGATGCCGTCTGTTTTGAGGGTGTTCAAATCGCCCCGGAATGTTTCTACTTTGAAATTGCCGATGCCGTATCCGGACAGTGTGTTCGGCTTGCCTTCGATGTCTTCGGCAAAACGCGGTTTGTTGGCTTTGTGGAAGATGTCGTGGTTGTTGTAGGAAATGCGGTTGTTTGCGCCGTGCAGGCGCAGGGTGTCGTCGCCGAAGACGATGTGGGCGTTGTCGGCATCCGCGCCGATGTAGGCTTTGTAGCCGCCGTTCCAGTGCGTTTGGTTGGCGGACAAATGGATGCCGCTTTGGAATTGGGTTTGGGCGGTAAAGGTTTTTTGGCCGTTGACGGTTTGGTCGCCGGTGAGGGAGACTTTGCCTTCCGATTCCGTCTGAAGGGCTTCGGTTTGGTTTTTGAGCCAAAGGGTGCGGTTGGCCAATTGTTTTGCCTGACGGTTGTCGATGCCGTCCGGCCCGCCCATCACGGGGTCGGAGGTTTCTAATTGGTAAATGCCTGTTTCCCATTGTGCTGTTTCGTTCAAATTTGCCATTATGCAGTTCCTCGGTTAAATGTTCCGTCTCTCGATGCCCGTCCGTTATGCCGGACGGCGGCGTGCCGGTAATCCAATGCCGCCAATACGCATCGGGCAGGCGCAAAGGCTTGCAGGGTATGCCGCAGCAAAGCCGCCTGATCGTTGGTTAGCACGCCGTTCATGGTGATACGGTAATGCGCCCAGTGGTCGGACCGTCCGTGCGCGTAGGTTCCGTCCCGCCTGATTTCGCCGTTGTGTTCCTTATTGCCCAAGCCTTCGGTGATTTCGACTTCTCCGAAACCGAGCCGCCGTACGATTTCGCGTATTGCCCACGGCGTGCCTTTCATACGGTGCAGCTGGTACGCGCCCTTAATCAGCTTGCGGCGCGTCTGGTCGCTTTCAGCTAACCAGTAGCTGTCCGCACCTAAAATGCTGCGACCCTCCGCCAGCAGCGCCAAGTGTTCCGGAGCAACCAAATCTACCAACCTCGGCAGTAGTCTGACCGCATCGACCTCATTTATTCTCAAGCCTAAATCCGCCAACATTTTGTAACGTCGGTCGTGTTCGATAACGGATGCGTAGGAGAGTTTTGCCATTGCTAACCCTCCGCCGTTTCAGGCGAGATGCGGATATTGACGGAAGTGCATCTTGCCCATTGGTCGGGTTGGACGACGGTCAGCGCGGGCGACTTTAAAACGACGTTGTATACGCCGGCCGCCTTCAATGCCGTCTGAATGTCCAGCGGCACGATGTCCGCGCCCAGTTTTCCGCGGCGGGATGCTTCATAATTCGTCCAAGCCAGTTTTACTGCCGCCGATACTTCGGCAGGATTCGTACCCGTGAACAGCGTGAGTTCCGCATCCAGCGTGTAATCGATAACAGAAGGGGCGGCAACGCTTACCGTGTCGCAAAGCGGGCGGACACGTTCGTCAGACAAAGCCCTCTGCACTTCGCCGATGAGTTCGGGAGACGGTAGTCCGTTTTTAGTCAGCACCGTTACCCGTACCCGGCCGCCGACCGGCTCGCCGCCTGCCGTTTTCAGGTTGCCGACATGAACGTCGCAAATGACAGGATTGACACGTCGTGCAAAGTATTCGTATGCGCCGACAGGCCCCGCCACGCTGAAACTTTCCGGGGCGAGCAGGATGCGTTGCCGATAAGCATCGTCCGACTCTTCGTCCGCACCGCCTGCCGATACTTCGATATTGGCGGCAGATACGCCGTCAATAGGACTGACCAAGGTATTGATTTGTCCTGCGGCAAAACCATTGCCGGACACACCTGTCTGCGTGCAGACAGCCTCTAAATCCAAAGTTCGGCCGGCTGGTGAGAGCGTGCCTTCCGATGCCGTCTGAAACACGGTCGCACCTGCGGCAATCTGCGTACTTTGCGAGATGACGACGGGTTCGCTGTGGGAAGCTGCAAGGGTAAAGCGGACGGTGCAGCGGGCGGCCGATGCCTCAAGGCGCGGCGTGTTCACATCATCGCCGCACAAATCCAACATCAACCCCGTTGCAAAACGCGGGTGCTGCTGGCGGTAGGCTTCGTTCAAGGCTTTACGGGTCAACATTTCGCGGTAAGCATAGGTATTGATAATCAGACGCTCGATGTGGGCGGGTTGCAGGGTTTTGCCGCTTTTTGCCTCATAGTCGGCAATGGTCTGTGCCAAAATCTCGGTAAGGTCGTCTGAAACTGCCTTAAGCTCTTCACGCTTAATTTTGCTCAAATCCATGCCGCCTGCTCCAATCTGATGTCTGTCGTATAAACCTCGCCTGCCGCCTTATCGGCGATCCGCCAATAAACCGTCATAGTCAGATGCGGTACAGCACCGTCGAAAATAATGTCCTCAACCACTGCCCGCTTCTCCCAGGTCTGTATGGCCAGCACGGTTTCGCGCACGATATTGGGGACAAACACGTCTTCCGGCGTGTCCAGCCATTTGTAATGGTTGGAGCCGAAATCAGGACGGGTAACGTCCGCACCTTTGCGGGTCGATAAAATATTGCGGATACACTGATCTATGTCGTTCTCGCCCTGAACCACGCCCGAGCCTTCGGGCGCGAGCTGCCAGTGTTTCGAGATAGGTGCGGCGTAGAACATCAAAAAATCCCTGTATCGCTGATAGATACAGGGATTGTAGAGAAGGCCGTCTGAAACGCCTTTTAATGCGGCTTAATGATTTTTCGGTTCGCCGGTTTGCCCTCCGGAATCGCCGTCATGGATGTGCTTGCCGATATTGATGCCGTTGACGATAAGTTCGCCGTCAATGATGACGTTACCCGTAATCTTCGCCGCCTCGCCGCCGCCGGCATTGCCTGCTGCCAAACCCGCGGTATAGGTCAACAGCCCGTTTACCGTCGCATTGCCCGTAATTTCTGTTTCCGGCGATTGGATGTCCACTTTCTGCGCCGCTTTGATTTTAACCTTGCCCGGCGTTTCCACAACGACTTCGCCGCTGCCCCGGTCGTGCGAGATGACCGTGCCGTTGGTAAACCGTTTGACCCATTTGTTTTGGTCGGATACCGGCGGCTTGTCGGCGGCATTGTAAATCGCGCCGATGATGCAGCCGTTTTCGCCGCGCACATCCAGCAGGCAGACAACCAGTTCGCCCACATCGGGCAGGCTGTAAAAACGGTTGCCGCCCGCCGCCGGTGTTGCCATCGGCAGCCAATCGGTTTCCATGTCGTCGAGTACGGGGATTTTTACCCGCAAACTGTGGGATGCCTCATCGACTGCCGATACCGTACCAAATTGCATCGTTGCCGTAAAATCATGGGTTTGCACTGCCTTGCTCCTCTTCAGAAACATATTCCGTCATCTTGATTTCGATTTCCGTCGTATAGCCGCCGCTGCGCGAAAAGTCATGCCGCGACTGCTTGACCAGATATTTGCCCGAAAACTTGCCGAATCCTTTCAGCCGTACCGTTTGGCCTGCCGCCAACAGCGCATTGCCGACCAGTGTAACCGTGCCCGCGCATTGGTCGTCCTGCGCATCTGCCAATTTGGCATCTGCCCTGGCATTTAATTGGGCGGTACTCTCACCCTTATTCGGCACGATACGCAATGTATCGCCCGTGCTGCCGTGTTTGGCTTTGCCTCGCTTGGGCTTGCTTTTTCGGCTTACCGAGACCGTTTTCTTGTTTTTCGGGTCGTAGCCTTTGACATCTACTTTGGACGGCACGCCCTTAATCAAATCGCGCAGGCGGACACGGATGATGTCCTCGGGTTTCAGGACGGCAACGGCAGGACGCTGTTTGAGCGCGTCGTTGTCGGTAAACACCAGTTTCTTGCCGACGATTTTAAAGCTGTGTCCGTATTCCTTCGCCAGCCGCGCCAAAAACTCGACATCGCGCTCCTGATACTGGGTAACGCGTTTGATGGGGATATCTTTAACCGTCACTGTGATTTCCAATTTCAGACGGCCTGCAATCTGACGGACAATGGCGGCCAGAGTCGTGTTTTCATACGCCTTGCCGCGCAGGGTGCGGTTCGACTTGGTAATGCCCGTCGATAAAGCCTTCAGGCTGACCGTCGACGGCGGGCGGTTGTATTCGATTTCGGCAATCTCAAATTTGCCGAAAGACACCGGCCCGGTAAATTGGTTACCCAGGCTCAAAGACAAAGCATCGCCCTGTTCGGGATACCAGTTACTCAGCCAGCGGCCGTCCGTATCCTCAAAATCGACCTGCAATTCGTCCGACTGCCCCTCAAGATAATCGGTATAGCTGAACGAAATCAGATAAGGCGCAACATCTGCCGTTATATCTTTGTCTTCGTAAGACAGGACGAAATCGGGCATGGTAACCGGATGGGTATTGCCGCCGTCCAAGCCCTTCAGCTTCAAAAACGCACTTAACGCATCCACGGCGGCAGCTCCTCTTGGTTATTTTTCGGTTTGGTTTCCAAAACGGGGACAAATACCGTCAGCCCGCTCACGAACTCCTCCGCCAAAGGCAAGTGCGGATTGGCCGCAATCAGACCGTCAATCAACAGTGCGTTGCCGTAATGCTTGTGCGCAATCAAATCCCATCGGTCGCCGTCTTGGGTGGTGTAGCGTATGACCGCACTCATCATTTATCCTTTCTTGCCGCAAGATAGCCGGTCAAAGCCTGGGCGGCGGCAGAGCCGTTTGCCAGCGCATCCGATGCTTCGGCTACGCCGTTTTCCACTGCATCCAACCAACTTCCTACCGAACCGCCCTCATAACCTGCCCGCAATGCGCCGACGGCTCCGCCCAGCCGGTTGGCCGCTTGTCCGGCCTGTGCCGCAAATTCTGCCGCGCCTTTCAGGTCGCCGAAAACCGCCGTTACTTCCGGCAAGGTATTGAGCCTTCCTAAAGTGCTGCCACCGACATTGAGTGCGTCCCCCAACAGGTTTAATGTCCCTGACGGGTCGTTTTTCAAATCTTTAGCCGCGCGTATCAGGTTCTGCATATCGGCTATGCCCGATTCCGCAGCGCGGTAGACCTTGATACCTTTTTCGACCGCCCTCACTACATCCGATGCCTGCGCCCGAACGCTCTCCGGCAATAAGGACAGGAGCGGATTTTGCCTGCCCGACTTGACTGCGGGCGTAGGCAGGGGATTATTCGGGTCGCCGACAAACTGGGTCAGCTCCACATCCAATTCCCGCGCCGCCGTCCGACCTTGCGCGTCCTGAATCAACGTGCGCTCCGTCAGCCGCTCAAGCACAAACCATCCGGCAAAACGGCCGCTGCCGTAAACCAAAGACACTGCCTGCTGCGCCTCCAAAGCCGACAGCAGACCCTTATAAGCCGTGTCGGGATTACCCAGCCGCCAATGCAGCTTGAGAGAGAAACGCAACGTCGTCAGTTCGTTTTGCAAGGCCTGCAGGCGCGGACGGCCTTTTAAGACCTCATGCTTGGCAAAGTTCGCCGAATGTTCCGCCTCAAGCGATGTGAAGCTGTTTAAAAGCTCAAATCTCACATCACCCAACATCGCATACATCAATAAGCCCTCCGTGCCTTGTCGTCCATCATGCGGCGGAACATTGCTTCGAATTCACGCAAGCCCATCTGCAGCGCAGCCTCAATCTGCTGAGGATTACCGCCCGGCGCGTTGATGGTCGGGTTGTAATTGATGGTCATCCCGCCCGCCGCCTGAGTATTGCGTGCAGACGCAAATGCCTCGCCGCCCGCAGACAACCGTGCCGCCAGCGCGCCCATATGGTCGGTAAAACCGCTTTTCAGACGGCCTGCCGTATCGGCTATAGAGGCAATCGGACGAGCCGCACTCCCGTCCAAACCGATTTGCAGGCCATCCATCATCCATCCGCCAAAGCGGCGGAACACGCGGCTGGGCGAATGGATGCCCATCACGCCGGCAAAAGTCTGTTTGAGCGATGCCGCCTTTTCGGCAAGCCATGCCTTGACCGACTCGAATTTGGACTTCAGGCCGTTCCACAACCCTTGGATGATGTTTGCACCGAACTGTGTGAAGCTGGATGGCAACTGCACGCCGAACCAAGACAGTACGGCGGCAAAGGCCGAATAGAACGCGCCAATGGGCGACCAGTTGAGAATCAGGCCAAGTATGCCTTTCAACCCGCCGTCAAAGGCGGTTTTCATTTCGGCGATTTTGTCGCCGACCCAACCGGCGACCGCTGTGATTTTCTCGCCTATCCACAAGCCTAGCGATTCGCCGAAGCTGCGCGCTCCGCCTTCGGCAATTTGCGTGGTGCTGAAAAAATCTCCAAAGAAATCCAATAGCGGCTGAATAAAAGGCTTGACCGTATCCCACAATCCGCCCAAGACAGACGAAATGGCATCTACAACCGGGGAAATAGCGTTATAAATGCCGTCCCAAGCATCCGACAGTGCAGAAACCAGAGCATCAAAAGCAGGTTTTAACGGTTTCAAGCCTTTCAACAGCCCATCCCACAGTCCGGCAAAAAAAGCCTTAATCGGGTTCCAAGCCTTGTAAATTGTCCATCCGACCAGGGCAAGTGCGCCGACGGCCAAAACCAGCGGCCACATCGCCGTCAGCGACGACAGGCTGAAACCGAGCATGGCGGTTCTTGCTGCCGCCAAAGCACGTATGAGTTTTCCTAACCGGCCCGGCACATCATGCAGTCCCATTCCGCCTTGCATCACAGTATGGGTCAGTACAATGGCAGACCGTAGCGATAAAACCGCTCCCTTCATTCCCAAATAAGCAGCACGCGACCGGTTGGCAACGACCATCGCGCCAAACATCCCGACTTTAAAAGCCAGCAGCGAAGCGGCCGTACCGATAATGCCTTTCGTCAATATGGGATGTTTTTCCGACCAGTCAGAAATCATGTTTGTCAGCTTGATGCATTTGCTTAAAAAATCATTTACGGCAGGCAAAACAATCGAGCCCAAACGGATTCCGAGTTCCGAAATCCCGTTTTTGAAAATTTGGATTTGGTTCGCAGACGTCTGCGAACGATTGGCAAACTCGCGCTGCATCGACCCGAGATATTTCAAATTGCCTGAAGCATCGCGTTCTTCCAGCAATGCCAGTTGGCGGTTGTATTCGCCGACATTGTTTGCCAACATCATGGCATCGTCGGCATAGTTCCTGCCGAACATCTTCAGCAGCATGGGGAACTGTTCCGCCTTCGGCAACTGCTTGACCCGAGCCAACAGGTTGAGCATCGCACCGTTGGCATCTTTGTCCATAGCGGCGGCAAATTCCTTGGTCGTCAATCCTAGCTCTGCCAGCTCTTTTTTCGCACCGCCCGCCTTCATGACCGACATCGAAGTAATCATGCCCTTCATCGCCTGCGCCGCCAGTTCGGGGGCTTTGCCCATACTCAAAAAGGTGCTGCCCCATGCCGCACCTTGGTTTTCCGTCATGCCCAACTGCCTGATGTCGCTGCCGACGCGGGTCAGGACGTTGACAATATCCGCCGCCTTCGAGTTCGCATTGTCCGAAAGATGGTTGACGGCATCTCCCAATATGCCGATTTTGGGAATGGGTATCTGCAATACGTTGGACAACGTTGCCATAGATTCGCCCGCCTGTCCCGCCGCCATATCGAATGCCACGCCCATCTTGGCGGCATCTTCGGCAAAACCCGTCAGGTTTTCGCGGGCGACTCCTGACTGTCCGCCTGCGGCAACGATGGCGGCAATGTCCTTGCCCGCCATCGGAATCTTGCGGGTCATTTTCAAAATGTCCCGTTCCATTTCCTTAAATTGCTGCGGCGTATCGAAATTAACCACCTTTTTGACATCAGCCATTGCCGATTCAAATTCAATCGAGGCTTTGACAGGCAAAATTAATGTACCTGCGGCGGCAAGCGCACCCTGCCATTGCCCTTTGATGTCTGTCCATTGGCTGCTGACGGCTGCCCTTTGGGCGCGGACGGCATTGAGCTTTTCATATTGGCGGGTCAGTTTGGCGACGGAATTGCCGATTTTGTCGTATTCCTGCCATAGCTGTTTGGCAGACGATACGCCCAAACGGTCTTTGTTCCGCTCCAATACCCTGCCCAGTTCCTTCTGACGTTCGGACAGGGTATTGGTCGTCGTTTTCAGCGTATCCATCGCCTTGCCGATATGGATCAACCCTGACAAAGCTCCGCCGACAACGGCGGAAACGCTGATTGATATACCTAAATCGCTTGCCATATGCTAATATGCATCCATTAAAGTGAGGGTTTTATATGTTCATCGTCGGTACAATCGTGGTTTTGGCGGGCATTTTTTATTGCGTCATTATTGCTGCTTCCGCTGTTTGGCTGGCGGCAGTCGGGTTATGGCAGGCGTTTTTTGAAAAAGCTGAGCCTGACAATGGTTGGTGTCGCGATTTGCAGCGCGAAATCGAAGCAGAACGCCGCCGCCAAGTCTGAATCACATCCCCCTCCGATAACCCGCCTTCATTTGGCGGGTTGCTTCTTTCTGCCAGTCTTCAAATTCGTCCAGCGGCAGCGCGTAAACCTCATCCACGCTCCAACCGAACCACCAAGCCAAATCGGCGGCGGCAGACAGCAGCTGCCGCTGCGTTTCCGCCCTCGAAAGCGGCGGACTATTTGCCGTCCGGCTCGGATTCCGTGAAGCGGCGAAACGTCTCCTGCATCTGCTTCCAATCCGCCAAATCCAAGCAATCCAAGTCTTCAGGAATCATGCCCGTCATGCGGGCAAACAGGGCCAGTTCTTGCTCCGCCTCATTCGTCAGGTGCGACACGGCGCGCAAATCGCCCACGCGCAAACGGCGGAGCGTTACCTGTTCCAACATCTGACCCGTCGCCAGCCGTACCGGATATTTCAGTTTCACAACGGTATTTACACCCAAATCCGCCTGCATCTGTTTTGCTTCGTTCATTTCGTTCTCCAAAAATAAAAAATCACCGTATGGGGACTGACGGCAGTTTGGCATGGGCAGGGTTTTGCTTCAAAAAGCAGCGGATTCAAGGCGAAAAACGCAGCAAGGTTGAACACCTTGCGAGTATTTTTAACGCGGAAGATGCTGCTTTATGGGGCAAAAACCACCATTGCCAAATTGTCATCAGTCCCTAAGATACGGTGATTGTGTCAAATGCCGTCTGAAACGGCTTTTAATCCGATTTAAAGATTAAGCACCAATGTTTTTACGCATTTGGTTCAAAACGTCCTGACCGTCCACGCGGTAGATATTTTTGAACGCGTTGTAGTACAGCACTTCGCGCCCGCCGACGACTTGGCGGACTTCTGTTGCCTGGTAGGTTGAGCTGAATTCCGCCTTTTCCTTCGGCTTGTAGCCGCCCAAAGCATTTTTGCTGAACATCGCCGTTACCGTGGTTACGATGGGGACTTCTTCCGCCAAGCCCGACGCATTGAAAGTTTGCAGGTTGCCGCGCACCATCAGTTGTACGGCTTTAAACGGGTTGGATGCCTTTTTTGCCGCTTCGGGATAAAAGCTGTTCCAAGTAACTTCGCCTTCCAGGGCTTCCACGCCGTTGGGCAGCTTGATGGTACCGACCATACCCAAACCGGTAAAGTCGTCCTGCCCAAACTCAAACTCAGGCAGTTTGAACTCGGATGCGTTACCCAACAGGCTGTTACCGTCGATATAGACGTTGGCATTGTAGATTGCATTGATTGCGCTCATCTTGTTTCCTTTCTTTTTTCAGACGGCATTAGGACGCAGAAACCAGATTGGCCAGGTATTTACGGGTCATCACGCTGGTATTGGTCAGACGCTCGGCAGGCAGCTTGGGCGTGTAGTCGTACACAATCGGCACTCGGCCTTTACTGAACGCATCCGGCAGGTCGTAGTCATAGTCCAAACCGACCGAGAAGCCCGTGATGGAGCGCAGCGTGCCCAAATAGGTGCGTACCGTTTCAATCAGGCTGTCGATTAAGGCATCGTCAATCGGGCGGTCGACGTATTGCAGTTCGGCGCGGCGGATGGATTCGTCGATGATGTCGCCGGTGCGTTGTGCCACTTCAAAGTTTTTAATATGCGAAACCGTTGGGAAACAGGCGAGGCGGTTGCCCCACATCCGATAGCCCGTACCATAGCTGTTGAATACAGTCGTAATGCCTTTTTCGTTCAGACGGTTGGTTTCGGACTGAGGATCGTCCGCGCGGGCGGTCAGTCCGATTTCCACGCCGGTTACGCCCAAGAGTTCGCGGTTGGAGATGCTGTACCAGTAGCCCTGTTCCACATCGGTTTTCATACGCAGGCCGGCGGCGTGGGCGGCAAGGCTTTCCAAACCCAAGAGCCCGACGGCGTAGGGGTAAAAGAGCTGGCAGCGGTCGGACGAAGTTTGGAAATTGATGCTGCCCAAAGGACCGCGTCCTTCCAAAGCCTTGCCCAAGCCTGTGCCTTTCGGCGCGGCGGCATAGGCGATGGCTTTCAATTTGCCCGCAATGATTTCCATTGCTGCGCGGACTCCGGCGTTGCCGTCATACTCGGGGGCGATGATAATTTTCGCGTCCGCGCCTTGTCGGTTGAAACCTTCGGTCAAGAGTTCCAAACCGGTGCGTTTTCCCGTTGCCGCCACATATGCGCCGATAATGTCGGCTTCGGTCACTTTCGTCGGGTCGGTATAGGTGTAGCTGATTTCCGGGGCGGACGGTTTGGTTTTGAACACAATTTCGCCCGTCAGCGTGTTGATGGTGTAGTGCGTGTTTTCGGTCAGGGGGCTGTTGCCGTCTGAAACCGCGTAGCCGCTTTGCAGGGCAGGCTTGGCGGTTTTGGCTGTCAAGGTGTCAGGATCAACCGCCAATACTTCGTTGCTGACGGTTGTCTTATGTTTGGCAGGGTCGCAAACATTGACAACATAAGCGACACCGCTGCCGTAGCGCGTCCAGATGTGTGCGGCATCCGGCAGGGTAAAGCCCTTGCCGGTCAGCCCGCCGCCGAATCGGGCAAAATCTTTTTTAATTTGACATACCGTCAGCTCATTGACCGCGCCGACCGGCGCAGTGCCGACGATGGCGGTAATTGCGCCGTCAACGGTATAGACAGGATTGGAGCCGCCGTCGATGCGGATGGTCTCCGTGCCGTGATGGTAGGCTGCTGCCATAATGGATACTCCTATGTTTTAGGTTTTAAATCGGGTTGAAGCTTTATTCGGGACGGCGGTAGGCGGCGGCATTGAAGGGCGGGCGTTTTTCTTCGCGGCAGACTTCAACCTGCTGGGTTTCGGTCTGCAAGACAAGCTGATACTGCCATGCGCCAGCATCCTCGGCCAAAAACTCCTCGCTGATAAGGTGGCAGTGCCGGCAGTTCGGCGGCGCGAAACCAACCATAGCAAGACGTACCTCATCTAAAATCGCCAGCGTGCCGTCATCCGCATTAAGGCTGCTGCCGAAAACGGTCAACACCAACCTGACATCGCGCTGCTGGGCAATGCGTCCGAGCTGCTCAATATCGCCAAATTTACTGCCGCCGTAGCCGACCAAGATTGCCCCGACGGGATGGATAAATTGGTATTCGGACGGACGCTCCGGAAAAGCCTCAACGCCGACCCACGGGATAGCGGCCTGCAAATGCCCTACTACCGCATCAATAATCGGACGTGTCGCGCTCATCAGTAATCAGTAGCCTCCCAAATCCATTTTGTCGCGCGCTCGGACGTGATACGCGCCCGGCTCGGGTTGCGACGGCTTGTCCGATGCGGCGATGCCGATGTGGATTTTGCCGTCGCGGATGGCTTCCAGCGTCTTAATGGTTGCGTTGTAGGCAGTTTCCAGCGGTTTCGGAAAGTCGGCGCGGTTGATGCGGCGGCTGTGCAAAAAATGGCGGGCGATGTTGATGCACAAAGGCTGCAACACCGTCGGCGTGTCCTTCAGCGGCAGCACATATCTGCCGCGCAGGTATCCGTCCGCCAAATCGCAGGCATAACGCACTGCCGCATCAATGACCTGAGCGTCGGGTTCTGTCCCGCGCGCATTGTCGTTGGTCAGTTGCACCAATTCCGTTTTGCCCATCGCAGCCGTCAAATCATCCGCGCCGATATACATTGGCTTACTCCGCCCCTTCGGCTGCTGCCGGTTTTTTACCGCGTTTCGGCTTTTCAACTTCGCCCGTAGGGGCATTGCCTGTATCATCTGACGGCGTATCTTCGGACGGCGGGGTGTCATTTTGTTGCGCATCCGGCTCTTCGCCGGTTGTCAGTGTCGGGGTAACGTGTGCCGCGACCGATTCGTACTGCTCCGCCGTCAATTCGACCGCTTCGCCGACCTCGACACGAAATTGGCCGCCTTGTTCGTTTTCCAAAATCAACGGAGTGTTTGCGATATAAACTTTAGCCATGATCAGCCTTTCAAAAATACTTGGATGACTTCGCCCGCCGCTGTCGCCGCAGAGCGCGCCGTACCGGCAACCTTGGCATTACCTGCCGCCTTGACTGCCGCGCCTTGCGCATCGGCTGCTACTTCATCGCCGACGGCAATCGTGCCGCCTGCTTCGACCAAGGCAATGCCCAATACATCGACGGCCAACATTTCGCCCGCATCCGCATCCAAAGTAGCAGTACCCAGCACTTTCACACCGGCGGCTGCCTGTTTGCCTGCGAAATCCACAAAGCGGTTTTTGACCACCTTACCTGATGTTTTGACCGTGGTTACCAAGACCACTTGTTTCGTTTGTGCCATTTAAGACTCCTTTTGCTGCGCGTCATGCGCATTTTCTTTGATACGGTAGGCTTCCAAGGCCAACAGATTTTGCAACGCGTCCTGATAGGCCAGCTCGCGCCCCTTCTCCGCCACGAACGCCTCGGAATTGAGAGCGGCAGAATGGCCGACGACGACAAACCCGGAATGCAAGATCACCGTACATACGGTTGAAGTCGTTCCTTCGACGCGGTGGTACCGTACCTCGGTAATGCGGGCATTCAAATCTTCATACTTCACAGATAACGTCATTTTTTCCTCCGCAGGCCGTCTGAAGCCTTTCAGACGGCCTTTCAACATCTACGCAACCGCGTTTTCAAACAAGAAACCGCATGCACCGCCGACCACTGCCGCTTTGCGGATGTCGGTATAGCGCGCGTATTCCACCTTGCCGCCAACCTCTTCGTAGCGGTCAACTACCGGCATACCGCGACGGCGGAAGGTATAACCGAAGCTCGGCTCACCCTCGTCATTGCCACCGGAAGCCGTATGCGGACGCACAATCAGGCTGGCAAATTTGCCCCAAATATCTTGGGTGGCCTTATTGGCGGCAGGTGTAGATACCGCCTCTCCGACGATGATGTCGTCCAGCTCCAGCAGATTTTTCAGCTGCTCGACCGTGAGCAGGGACTTGCGTTCATTTGCACCCAGTGCGCTGATGAGCTTTTCGTGGCGTTTCAGTGCCGACAGCACGCTCGCGCCCACCACTAGTACCGACGGGCGTACACCGCAGCCTGCGCGAACCGTTTCGCGGGCGGTCTCGATGTCTGCCAACGGATCAGAGTTTTTATCGCTCCATTTTTGGGTGGAGGCCAAATCTTTGCTGAAACCTGACTGATAAGCCGATTTGTTTTGCAGGAGGGCGGCAGTTTCGATTTCTTGACGCAGCTGCACGCCCTTGACCGCGCGGCGTGTTGCCTTGGCGCGCTCGTCGTACATCGATTCCGCTTGTTCGCGGTAATCCACACCGGCGGCCAAATCATGTTCTTCCAACACAACCGGCATAAAGTTTGGGGAGTCCAGCGTAATCACATTCGATGTCGCACCGACCGCACGTTCGGTCTGATACTCGACAAACGAACCCTTGCCGAACACCGGCACACGCACGCCTTCTTTTTCAGTAAACACTACCGGGAAGATTTTCTCGGCAATAAAATCCGCCTGCTTGTAGCCCAGTGCGAGATTGGTTAAAACCGGATCAAGCTGGCCGCGCAGACCGCGCAAATGAGATGCACTCATGTTTTATCCTTTTTTAGGACAAATGCGACAACGTCGTCGCATTTGACGGGTTGATGATTAAGCAATAGTACGGCGGGCAGCCTCTTCGTAAGGGATACCTTCCGCTGCCGCCAATGCCGATGCACGTTGGTGATGGCTCAAGGCTTCCGGGTCCGCCGCTTCGGCAAAGTCTGCCGCCAATCCCGACGGCGTTTCACCTTTCGCCATCTCACCGCCCTGAATCTGCTTGGGCAGCACGGCGGTAAAAAACGCACGCAGCGCGGCAGACAAAGGCTGCTTCTTACTGCCTTCGCCGAAGTCGGCGGTTACGTCGTCAGGGTATTCGGCAAAATCCAAAACCTTGACGACCAAATCCTTGTCGGCAGGTTTCAGACGGCCTGCCTTGACCAAGCCTTCGGCAAATTCGGCATTCTGCTCATGCGCACCATCGCGCAGGGCGGTATGCTGCTCGTCTTGCAGCTTTTTCAATTCCGCCTGCGATTCGGCGGCCTTCTTCTCGGCAGCTTCGCGGGCGGCCTTTTCGGCTGCAAGCTCTTGTTCCAGCGACATAGGGGTCTCCTTGTTTTCATGGTTTTCTGGGGGTGGGGGTGATTCGGTAAATTCGGCAGGTTTCAAACCCGCCATGCTCAGTAATCGGCGCAATAAGCCGATTTCTTGCGGTTCTTCGGCAAACTCGACATAAACTTCGCCTTCGGCAAAACTGACGGAGGACAAACCCTTGACTGCGGGCGGTTGCGCGCCCAAAAAGCCGACATGGCGCAGCGTCCACACGCCCGGCTTCGGATTGTTCGGACTGGTTGGCGGGTAAAAACTCGCCGACACTTTTTTATATCGTCCGGCTTTAACCAAATCCGCAAAGCCCTCATCGACTTGGGCAAAGTCCGCCGTCAACACGCCGTTTTGCACACCAAGCGACTTGACCCAGCCGTAGGCGGGCGCATCTGCCTTGGGATGCCCGACCACAATAGGGGCCTCATGCACCTTCGGGTCATATGCTTGGGCAGCGGCGGCAAGGTCGGCCTCGGTAATCGTTACCGTATTGCCGTTTGCATCGGTGCGCGTCCCTGCGCGAAAAATTTCGTAAGACATAAAAAAGCCTCATCAGATGGATGAGGTTATTGTGGCAAATGCCGTCTGAAACGGCTTTTAATCGGGTTTAAAACTTATTTCGGCAGATGTTTGCCGGAGGCAGTAAAAAACCGCCCCGAGGCGGGGCGGTACAGGCTAGATAAGGGAAAATAAAATCTTGAATATGCAGAGATAGGGGAGAACCCACAACCACCGCCGCCGACGGCAGAAGAACCACATAACGAATAATGCCGTACAAAATATCCAAACAAAAAACCTGTCTCCCATAATGAGCGTCCGGACAATCTCTTTGTCCACCGATACCCAATAGGCGGTAAACGGCAGGCAGGACAGGTAGGCATACCATTTGCCGTTCACTGACAATCTGTTCGCAAGCAGTTGGATCAGCTGGATAAATTCCATGATTCTCTCCGGCATATTGCGTTTGTTTCAACACACAGGACGACACATAAAGCGTCGCCCTATGTGCCGTCCTGATTCGGAAGGGGTTGCACCCCTCCCAAATAAATTCTGATTCTACCGCCCTAAAGGGCGGGGTTTCAACCGAAAAGGAAACACGATGAACCCCGAAGATATTAAAGCCGTCTTCGGCATGAAACCCGAAGCCGCCGTCGCCTATCTCAAGCAAAAAGGCATTGCCGTATCTTGGGACTGGCAGGATATGTTGGACGACGCGCACGCCACTGCCTTTACGGTGGCCAAAACCGCCAAAATGGATGTGCTCTCCGATATCTATTCCGCCGTCGTCGATGCCGCCGAACAAGGCCGGACGCTGGAAGAGTTCAGCCGAGAACTCGCCCCCGTTCTACAGCGCAAAGGCTGGTGGGGCAGGCAGGAAGTTCAAAATCCCGAAGGAGAAACCCAAAGCGTACAGCTCGGTAGCCCCCACCGCCTGAAAACCATCTATCTGACCAATATGCAGTCGGCCTATATGGCGGGCCGCTACGCCGAAATGACGGACTCCGTCGACACGCACCCTTATTGGCAGTACGTCGCCATCAACGACAGCCGCACTCGTGATACCCACCGTATGTTACACGGTCGCGTCTATGCCGCAGACGACCCCGTGTGGAATACTTTGTACCCTCCTTTGGACTACCGCTGTCGTTGCCGTGTCAAACCGCTGTCCCGCAGTATGGGAGAAAACCGTGTCCTGCCCCGACCGACTCTTGAGTCCATCACTGTCGATATAGGCGCAAATCCCTATACCGGAGAGGAGCGTTACGCACAGCGCACCGGCATTCGCATCAACAACAAATTTATCGCCCCCAATGCGGGCTTCAACGCCAACCAAGGCAAGTCTATGCTGTCCCGTATGGCGAAAATCGCAGTGGATAAGGCGCAGGTAACCCATCCGGACATCGCCCGCATTGCCCTGAAAACGATGATGGGCAACGACAGATTCAAAAACGCCCTGTCCACCGCTTCGCTGACCTGGGTGCTTAAACTATTAAAAGGCTGATTATGCTGGAAATCAAACTCGATGCTGCCAAACTCGAACACGGTCTGGGTACGCTCCTTAAAAACGCCGCAAACAGCCGCCCCATGATGCGCGGTATTGCCACCGAGTTGCTATCTATAACCGAAGAAAACTTCGAATCCGAAAGCTGGGGCGAGCAGCGGTGGAAACGAAGTCGGCGTGCCGCAGATGAGGGAGGCAAGACCCTGCAAAAAAGCGGGCAACTTGCCGCCAGCCTGACTACACAGGTTGGCAGCAACTATGCCCGAATCGGCAGCAATAAAAAATACGCCGCCATCCACCACCTCGGCGGACGAGCAGGGCGAGGTCACAAAACCAACCTTCCGGCACGCCCCTATCTCCCCATCAACGGCAACAACCAACTCCAACCCTGTGCCGAACGCAGAATCCTCGACATCGCCATCTCCGCACTCAAAAAAGGACTTTGACAACAAAAAACGGACGATAAAAATACCGTCCGTTTTTATTGCAATATTTGCAACTCCCTTGCATTTTTTTCATCCCACAAAATCCCCCGTCATCCTCTCTCGTCCCATTTTTCTCATCACCCCCTATATATTTATCTCATTAGGTTTCAATCAGGTGATTGATTGGCAGCCGATCGAACAATACCTGAACCGTCAAAGAACCCGTTACCTTAGAGACCACCGCGGCCGTCCCGCCTATCCCCTGTTGTCCATGTTCAAAGCCGTCCTGCCCGGACAATGGCACAGCCTCTCCGATCCCGAACTTGAACACAGCCTCATCACCCGCATCGATTTCAACCTGTTTTGCCGTTTCGACGAACTGAGCATCCCCGATTACAGCACCTTATGCCGCTACCGCAACTGGCTGGCGCAAGACAATACCCTGTCCGAACTGCTCAAACTGATTAACTGCCAACTGACCGAAAAAGGTTTAAAAATAGAGAAAGCATCCGCTGCCGTCGTTGACGCCACCATTATTCAGACTGCCGGCAGCAAACAGCGTCAGGCTATAGAAGTCGATAACAAAGGACAAGTCAGCGGCCAAACCACTCCGAGTAAAGACAGCGATGCCCGCTGGACAAAGAAAAACGGCCTCTACAAAATCGGTTACAAACAACATACCCGCACCGATGAGGAAGGCTATATCGGGAAACTGCACATTACCCCCGCCAATACCCATGAGTGCAACCACCTGTCGCCTTTGTTGGAAGGACTGCCCGAAGGTACGGCCGTCTATGCCGACAAAGGCTATGACAGTGCGGAAAACCGGCAACATCTGAAAGAGCATCGGTTACCGGACGGCATTATGCGCAAAGCCCACCGCAACCGTCCGCTGACGGAAAATCAAACGAAGCGTAACCGGTATTTGTCGAAAACCCGTTATGTAGTCGAACAAAGCTTCGGGACGCTGCACCGTAAATTCCGCTATGCCCGGGCAGCCTATTTTGGTCTGCTCAAAGTGAGTGCGCAAAGCCATCTGAAGGCGATGTGTTTGAACCTGTTGAAAGCGGCCAACAGGCTAAGTGTGCCTGTTGCTGCCTAAAAGGCGGCCGGATGCCTGATTATCAGGTATCCAAGGGGGATTAAGGGGAGATTTGGGTAAAATCAGGAGGTATTGGGGGAGAGAAACAGCCGAAAATCTTTGTTTAGGTTTCGGTTGTCGGGGGAAAAGGAATTTTGCAAAGGTCTCTTCTAAATGCGGACTGTTTTGATAAATAAGTAATCGTAAACGATGAAAATAATAGGCTGCGGTATTTTTATTAACGCCTACTAACTCTGCTGCTGTTCTTGCAGTTACACCTGCGACAAATAGCTCAATGAGTTTATTTTGTTTATACTGGCTTAGACGAGTTTTTCTCATAGGGATAATTCTAACTTAATTTGAATTTCCCTAGTTATCTAGGACGGCCCCTAAAGTTATGATACCTCCAAAGCCTAAATATATCGCAAATATTATTTGCATAATCGTTGTTTGCAGAAAGTTAGAACCCGTTATCACGTCTTGGATAAAGGCCAAAACTATTGTGATTCCGAAAATTAAAAAGAAAAATTTCGGAATCCTCATCCTTTTCTGAAACCTGATTGCGGTATCCATGGCTTTGTCTTTGTCATTTAAGTTTGTGTTCATGTTTTTAACTTTCTTTGTTGCTAGAATCCTTTTTAAATTGCAGACTTTACCAGTAATATCTGCTCCTCAACTGACAGGCATATTAAATGCCCAACCATAGACCTACTTTCATTCCAGTATCTATGCCAATACATTTAACATACTATAATGCCAAAACCCAACGATAATAGGTAATCAATTGATAAAATAGAATATATACTTCGAAGGAATATATCCGTATATAAGAACGGAAATTGAAAATGCCTCCGATATAATCGGAGGCATTTTGAATTGGCACGCCCACGGGGAATCGAACCCCGGTTACCGCCGTGAAAGGGCGATGTCCTAACCGCTAGACGATGGGCGCATATTGTGCATTCTTGTTGGCGCACCCGGAGCGATTCGAACGCCCGACCCTCTGGTTCGTAGCCAGATACTCTATCCAACTGAGCTACGGGTGCAGCACAATCACTTGTTCAAGTGATTAAGAGAGTGCGATAATACGGATTTATCTGATCTCTGTCTATTGTTTTAGACTTTTATTTTCAGTTATTTTTATAACTAATTGATTTTAAAATAAACTATTTTTCGACGCAAGTTGCAGCAATTCTGCTGCATGTTGCCGCGTCGTATCGGTAATGATTTCCCCGCCCAACATACGGGCAACCTCTTCGATCCGTTGAATTTCATCCAATATACTGATTTCGCTAATGGTTTGCTCTCCCTCGCTGTGCTTGCGCACCCGCCAGTGGTTTTCGCCGCAGGATGCGACTTGCGGAAGATGGGTAACGGCAAGCACCTGATGTTTTTTACCCAAAGCACGCAGGGCTTTGCCGACCATTTCGGCTACTCCGCCGCCGATGCCGGTATCTACTTCGTCAAAAATCAGCGTGGGGATTTGCGTGTATTGGCTGGTAACTACCTGTAAGGCAAGGCTGATACGCGCCAATTCGCCGCCGGAAGCAACTTTGTTCAGCGGTCTGGACGGACTGCCTTTGTTGGCAGCAACTTGAAATTGAACCTGCTCCAAACCGTGTGCCGTCGGCGACGAAGGTAACAGGACAATATCGAAACGCGCGCCTTTCATGTCAAGGTGTTGCATATGCTCGGTCGTTTCGCCGCTCAAACGCTCTGCAGCCTGATGGCGCATGGCAGAAAGGATGTGGGCAGCTTCCTGATATTCGGCAAAATTGTGGGCAACATTATGCTCGAGCGCGTCCAAATCGGCGGCAGCTTGAAGACTTTGCAGGCGTTCTTCGATTTCTGCCAACTTGGCAGGCAACTCTTCGGGCTCGATACGGTATTTCCGCGCCATCCCCATCAGCTCGCCCATGCGCTGCTCTTGTGCGGCAAGTTCGTTGGGATTGATATCGCTCTGACCTGCCACATCGCGCATATTGGCACTGATTTCGCTCAATTCGGCTTCGATGCTTGCCAACATATTCAGGCTCTCGGCAAAGCGCGGCTCGATGTTTTGCAGATTGGCCAATAGTTTTTGACATTGATAGATATGGCGTTGGATGCCGTTGTCGCCGTCAATCTTGCTTCCGACTTCTTCGGCGGCCTGCAACAGCTCGGCAGAATGGGCAAGGCTGTCGTGGCTTTGGCTGAGGGCTTCCCATTCGCCTTGTTTAATGTTCAACTGATTCAGTTCGTTAAACTGCCATTCCAGACGCTCCCGCTCGATAATGACGGCATCTGCGTGTTCCTGCGCCTCTTGGAGGGCTTTTTTCGTATTGGCCCAGTTTTGATACAGCTGTCTGACGGTTTCCGCCTGCGCCCTGCTGCCTGCAAATGCATCTAGAAGATTCCGTTGGGCGGCTTCCTGATTAAGCGAATGATGGGCATTTTGTCCATGGATATCGATAAGCTGACTGCCGACGGATTTGAGTTGCGCCAAGGTAGCTGCCTGATTGTTGATAAAGCTTCGGCTTTTGCCTTTGGCATCGATAATACGGCGGATGCTAAGTTCTTCTTCTCCGTCATTTAATAGCCCCTGTTCATACAATTCTGCTTTTAAAACAGGCAAATGGGAAATATCAAACAACGCCGACAACTGCGCTTCTTTTGCACCATGGCGTACTTGGCTGTAATCGGCTTTATCACCCAACAGCAGACCAATCGCATCCAAAGTAATGGACTTGCCCGCGCCGGTTTCTCCGGTCAATACGGTAAAGCCGCTTTGAAAATCCAGATTCAGATTTTCAACAATGACAAAATCACGCAAAGAAAGTGTTAGAAGCATTGTGAGGATTCCTTAGCAATTCTACCGACAAAAGCAATATCAACTTTAGATATACGAATTATAACTAAGATTTTTTAAATTAAAAATAAGTTTTTCCTTGATTTTGCTTAGTACTTGTTTTTATCTGCTTATTTGTTGCAATGCCGTCTGAAGCAATGTGCGTTTCAGACGGCATTTGGAATTTCAGTTGGGCAAGGTATCGGACGGTACGGTTTCCGGCTCTTCTTCATCCGTAGGCGGCATTTCTATCAAATCGGGCAAAACCAGTTCGCCCAGTTCGGTCAGCGGAGGAAGTTCTTCCAAACCGTCCAAGCGCAAATCGCTGAGGAACGTTGCCGTTGTCGCCCACAATGCGGGTTTTCCCAATGTGTCCCGATGTCCGATAACTTCAATCCACCCCCGATCCTGCAAGGTCTGCATCACGTTCTGCGACACCGCCACGCCGCGTATGCCCTCGATGTCGCCGCGCGTTATGGGCTGCTGGTAGGCGATAATCGCCAGTGTTTCCATCACGGCGCGGGAGTAGCGCGGCGCACGCTGTTCTTGCAGGCTGCCCAGCCGCTCGAATGCCGTCTGAACAATCTGAAAACGCCAGCCCTCTTGCGTATGCACCAGTTGCAACGCCCTATCCTGCCAACGCGTTTTCAACTGCGCCAACACATCAATCAGTTTGTCCTGCGACAGTGGCGGCACACACAATTCGCGCATAGATTTTTCGGTCAGCGGTTCGGTTTGGGTCAGCAGTGCGGCTTCAATCAGTGCGTCGGGAGAAATTTTGTCGGTCATACGGGTATCCGTGCTGAAACGGCATAGGTTTGGATATGCCGTCTGAAATCGGTTGGAGTAGAGAGAAGCTGCCTGAAAAATATTTTTCAGACGGCATTCTTTATGCTTCCGAAGGCTTCTGCCCTTTACGCTCTGCTTTTCTGGCTTCGCGTATGGCTTTGAGTTCGGCTTCTTTCTGACGGGCTTTTTTGAGCCAAGTTTCCCATTGGTTCGGCGTTTCGAGGGTGATTCTGCCGATTTTGCCTTCACGGAAGTCGGTGAGGATGTTTTCGGCGGCTTTTTGGTAGTTGATCCGTCCGCCGCTGAGGACTGCGCCGCGTTTTTTGGCTATCCATTCGAGCCACGAGTTGTCGTCCCAGTGGCTGCTGGGATCTTTGTCGGCTTGGTAGCGTTCTTGCAGCATGGGGAGGTAGTGGCGGCGGAGGTAGTCTAAAAGTTCGAGGGCGACTTCTTCTTCGTCCAATGCGTTGCGTCCGACTGCGCCGCCGGCGGCGAGGTTGTAGCCGCTTTCTTCGACGATGATTTTCGGCCACAGCATTCCGGGGGTGTCGTACAGCCAGAAGTCGTCGGCAAGGAAAAGGCGTTGTTCGGCTTTGGTGATGCCGGGTTCGTTGCCGGTTTTGGCGGATTTTTTGCCTATCATTCCATTGATTAGGGTGGATTTGCCGACGTTGGGAATGCCGCAAATCAAAACACGCAGGGGTTTGTCTATGCCTTGCCGGTGGGGAATCATCGCGCGGCAGGCTTGGGTGATTTTGCCGTGCGCGCCGGTTTCGGAGGAATCTAGGGCGATGGCACGGGTGTCAGGGCGGCTGTTGTAGTGGTCAAGCCAGACTTTTGTGCGTTCGGGGTCGGCAAGGTCTTGTTTGTTTAAAATTTTGAGTTTGGGTTTGCCTTTGGAAAACTGTGCCAACAGTGGATTTTCGCTGGAGGCGGGCATACGCGCGTCCAGCATTTCAATCACCATATCAACGCTTTTGGCGCGCTCGGCGATGGCTTTTTTCGCCTTGTTCATATGACCGGGAAACCATTGGATTGCCATGTCTGTTCTTTCTTTTCAATATTTGAAATGCCGTCTGAAACGGAAGACGGGGTTTCAGACGGCATAATGGTTTGACGGAATTAGCGGTCTGACAGGTTTTGCGCCTGTCTGTGCCGTATCAGCAATTCATAACGCCCTTTCAACCTTCGGGCGAGTTTTTCGACAATATAGACCGAACGATGCTGCCCGCCGGTACAGCCGATGGCGACGGTAACGTAGCTCCTGCTTTCATCCTCCAAACGCGGCAGCCAATGCGTCAGAAATTTTTCGATGTCGTCCGCCATTTCCTGCACAAGCGGCTGTCCGTCCAAATAATCCCAAACGGGCTTGTCCATACCGGTGTAAGGCCTCAACTCGGGATCGTAATACGGGTTGGGCAGGCTGCGCATATCGAACATAAAATCGGCGTTGTTCGGCACGCCGTATTTGAATCCGAAGGACTCCAAAATCACCAAAAGCCCGGTACGTTCGACCTTCAGCCACTGCCGGACTGCATGGCGGAGCTGTTGGGCATTCATCTTGGAAGTGTCGATACAGTAGGCGATTTCCTTAAGCGGAAACAGCCATTCCCGTTCTTTCTTTAAGCTTTCCAACAAGGTCATATCCTGATTACTCAGAGGGTGGCCTCGCCTGGTTTCGGAAAACCGGCGGACCAACACGCTTTCTTCCGCCTCGACAAACAAAACTTCAACCCTGTGCCCCAGTCCGCGCAGATATGCAATCTGTTCCCGCGCCTGTCCGATGTCAATGCCGGAACGCACATCGACGCTGACCGCCAATTCGGTTTCGTCCGCACGTTCGATATGGTACGACACCAGCGACGGCAGCATTTCCAAGGGCAGGTTGTCCACGCAGAAATAACCCGAATCTTCCATTTGGCGCAGTGCGACGGATTTGCCCGAACCGGACAGCCCGCTAATCAGGACGATTTTCATGATTCTGTTCGTTTTCTTTAAGTTGCGTCTGATGGCGTTCCAAAAATTCGCGCGTACTGTCCTTACCGCGCAACTGCAAAATGTAATTGCGTACCGCCGCCTCAACCAAAACGGCGAGGTTGCGTCCGACGGCGACGGGCAGCGTAACCGAACGGACGTTGACGTTGAGGATGGATTCGGTTTCGGTACGGATACTCAACCGGTCGAGCTGCTTCATGTACTCGTCGTCCGCCTCGACCAAATTGATAATGAGTTGCAGGATTTTTTTGGGGCGGATGGAAGTTTCGCCGAAAATATGGCGGATATTGAGTATCCCCAAGCCGCGCACTTCCAAAAAATCGCGCAGCATAGGCGAACAACGCCCTTCCAGCGTTTCCGGGCCGATGCGGAACAGCTCGACCGCATCGTCGGCAATCAGGCTGTGGCCGCGCGAAATCAGTTCCAATGCCAATTCGCTCTTACCCAGGCCGGAATGCCCGGTAATCAGCACGCCGATTTCAAACACATCGAGAAATACGCCGTGTTTGACGGACGATGCCGCCAGGGTGCGTTGCAGGTAAATCCGCAACACATCCATCAGATAGGGGCTTTCGAGTTTGGAAGTCAGCAGTGGAATATCGTTTTTATGGCAATAGTCGCGCAGTCCCGGGGAAACCGGCAAGCCGTTTGCCACAATGACCAAAGACATAGAAATGTCGAACAGGTCTCCGAACTGATAACCCGTTTCCCCCGATTCGAGACGGTTCAGATATTCCGACTCTGCCAAACCGACCACTTGGATTTGGTTGGGATGGATGAAATTCAGGTGTCCGACCAAGGCGAGGACGGGCTTGTCCGCCTCTACGCCGATACGGTTGTCCGCACCCGAATTGCCGGCGGCCCAGGCGAGTTGCAGTTTGTATTGGTTGTCGTCAAACAGTCGGCGGACAGAGATACTGGGCATATTTTATTCTTCAATCAGAATGGCGCGGGCTTCTTCCGCAGAAGAAACCGTCATCAGCGATTCTCTGATGCTTTTTTGGGAAAACTTGCCGGCCAGTTTGGATAAGACTTCCAAATGCTCGCCGGTTGCGTTTTCCGGAACCAGCAAGATAAAAATCAGGGAAACCGGCTTGCCGTCCGGTGCGTCAAATCCGACGGGTTCGCGCGTACGGATAAACGCGCCCGTTGCCTGCTTCACGCCGGCATAACGGCCGTGAGGGATGGCGACACCCTGCCCCAAACCGGTCGAACCGAGTTTTTCACGGGCAAAAAGACATTCGAAAACATCAGCATGGGACAATGAGGATTCGCGTTCCAAAAGCAGGCCCGCTTCCTCAAACAGCCTTTTTTTACTGCCCACCTCCATATCCAAAACAATATGGGACAAAGGCAAAATTTCGCCGATAAGGCTCATAAGCTTCTCTTTTCAGACATCGCAAAACAGAAAGATTGTACCGACTGCCGGGGCAAATCTCAATCCCGCATACGGTACGGGCTGACATAACACAGCGTTTTAAAAACATATTTTAACGCTTTTCGGCACAGATAGAAATGCCGTCCAAAGCAGTTTACGGCTCTTCAGACGGCATTGCCCTGCCTTATTTCGCGAAAAACGTATGGGCAAAAATGGCGGCAAACCACACCCAACCGATTCTGTTGTTTGCCAAAAACGTTTCAAAACAGATTTGCCGGAGGCGGCTTTTGATGGCGGCATATTGGCGGTATTGCAGCAGCAGGACGATGGGGATTGCCGTCCAATATGCCCATGCCGCACCGATAACCGCCCCCAATGCCGCCATCAGCAGGGTAAAGCCGCCATGACACAGCATAACGGCGGCGATATCGTAACGCCCGAACGTGACGGCGGAGGTTTTGATGCCGATTTTCAAATCGTCTTCTTTATCCGCCATTGCATAAACCGTGTCATACGCCAGAGTCCATAACACATTGGCGGCAAAGAGTATCCACGCTTGAGGCGACACGTTTCCGGCAACGGCGGCAAACGCCATCGGGATACCGAAGGAAAAGGCAAGCCCGAGATAGAGTTGGGGAATCGGAAAAAAACGTTTGGTAAACGGGTAAGTCAGCGCAAGAAACAGGGCGGGCAGGCTCATCAGCCAAGTCAGATGATTCAGCGGAATCAGGCACAATGCGGCAAGCAGGCACAAAAATGCCGTCAGCAGCAGGGCTTCTTTTTTCTTGACCCTGCCCTGTGCGAACGGACGGTTTTTGGTGCGCTCGACAGCCCCGTCAAAATCGCGGTCGGCAAAATCATTGATGACGCAACCGGCACTGCGCATTAAAAACGTACCGATTGTAAACGCCTCCAATACCGTCCAATCCGGAATGCCGTCTGAAGCCAACCACAATGCCCAGTAGGTCGGCCACAGCAAAAGCAGCGTCCCAATGGGCTTGTCCACCCTCATCAGTCTGATATAAACGTCCAAACGATCGGACAGTCGTAAAAATAAAGGGGATTTAAGATTCATATTGCCGCATAGCTTAAAAAAAAACGGTATTTTATCCGATAAAGCGTTTCAGTTCGGGCAGAAAATACTCGGTCAGCAGCATTTCCTCGCCTTGATGGGAAAACCGAGAACGCCGCGCGGCAAAGTACCGTCCGCATCCTTCGTCGGAAACGGCAAACTCAAATGCCGAACGCGCCCCTTCCAAATCGGCTTGAAACAGACGTTCGCCCAAAGGGCGCGTGCCGCAGTCCAAAATGTTTTGCCAAAACGCCGAACCTATCCGGCACTCGCTCCTTGCCGCGACAACAGGGATACCGTCCAGCTTCAACAAAACTTCGCGCACCAGCCTACCTCCGCATTCCGTCTCCAATTCGCCCAGTTTCAGCAGTTCCACCGAAAATGTATGCGGCAAGGCACGCAATGCTGCGGTCAGCGACCGGGCTTTCAATAACCGGCTCATCGGCAGGTCGATGCCGTCTGAAACGGTGGCGGGCAAGTCGGGCAGCCATTTCCCAAATAGGTGTTCCATATTTTTCCCAATCTTTATACCGCATCTGTTTTTGCCAACTCCATCCATTCCGTTTCGGAAAAATCGGCTTTCAGACGGCATTTCAAGTAGCTCAGGCTGTCTTGGGCGATGTGTACGTCGCGGCTGTCGTGGATGTGGTTAAACACGAGGCTGTGCAGGCGAATGCCGTATTGTTTGAGCGCGGCGAAACTGAGTAAGGTGTGGTTGATGCTGCCGAGCCGTCCGCTGGTGACGAGGATGACGGGATAAGCCTGTTGCTGAATATAATCAATGGTCAACAAATCTTCCGTCAGCGGAACCATCAACCCGCCCGCGCCCTCAACCAAGACGATTTCGTATTGCGTCGCCAATTCTTGCGTGGCGGTACGGATTTTCTCCAAGTCCAAAGCCCTGCCGTCCAGTCGGGCAGCGAGATGGGGTGAGGCGGGATAGCTGAAGATTTCGGGCATGGTCAACCCTTGTTTGTCGGCTTCCTGCATGGGTATGCCCATGATTTTGCGGTGGACGGCGATGTCGTCGGCGATATTTTGGCAACCGGTTTGCACGAGCTTTTGCGTGATCACACTTTTGCCTTGCTGCAACAATTGTTTTGCCAATACGCCGGTGGCGACGGTTTTGCCGATGTCCGTATCAATGCCGCTGACGAAGTAAACGCCTTTCATTTGTTGTGTTCCTTCAAAATGTGTACGGTTTTATCGGCAAGTTCGGTCAAGAGGCCGTCTGAAATAATGTAAGGCGGCATGAGGTACACCAGCCTGCCGAAGGGGCGCACCCAAATACCCTGCGCCACGCAATCCGCTTGAAAATGCGCCATATCCACGCCTTTTTCCAACTCAATCACCCCGATGGCGCCCAAAACGCGTACGTCTTTCACGCCGCGAATGTCCCACGCGGCTTTCAGACGGCATTTTAAGATGCTTTCAATGCGGCGGATATTTGCCTGCCAATCTTGGGACAAAAGCAGCTTGACCGAAGCGCAGGCAACGGCGCACGCCAGCGGGTTCGCCATAAATGTCGGGCCGTGCATAAACACGCCCGCTTCGCCCTGCGAAATCGTTTCGGTAACTTTTTGCGAAGTAACCGCCGCCGCCAGCGTCATATAACCGCCGCTCAAGCCCTTGCCGATACACATAATATCCGGCACGACCTCCGCGTGTTCGCAGGCAAACATCTTGCCCGTGCGCCCGAATCCGGTAGCGATTTCGTCAAAAATCAACACGATGTCAAATTCGTCGCACAAATCGCGCAATCCGCAAAGATACTGCGGATGATAAAAATACATGCCGCCCGCGCCCTGCACGACCGGCTCCAAAATAAAGGCGGCAATATCCGCATGATGCGCTTCAAACAAGGCGCGGACAGGTTGCAAATCCGCCTCGTCCCATTCATCGTCGAAACGGCTTTTCGGATTACCGACAAAATAACGCTGCGGCAATGCGCTGCCGAAAATATGGTGCATCCCCGTTTCCGGATCGCAGACGGACATCGCGTTCCAAGTATCGCCGTGATAGCCGCGCCGCACCGTCGCCATATTTTGTTTTGCACGCAAACCCCGCGCCTGCTGATATTGCACCGCCATTTTCAGCGCGACTTCCACCGAAACCGAACCCGAATCCGCATAAAAAATACGGTCCAGCCCCTGCGGCAAAATCCTGACCAACAATTTGCCCAGCTCCACCGCCGACCCGTGCGTCAAACCGCCGAACATCACGTGCGACATTTGTTTCATCTGCGCCTCAACCGCCTGATTCAAAACAGGATGATTGTAGCCGTGTATCGCACACCACCAAGACGACATCCCGTCAACCAGCCGCGTACCGTCCGCCAATTCGATAAACACCCCTTCTGCACGTTTGACAGGATAAACGGGAAGCGGATCGGTCATGGAAGTATAGGGATGGAGCAGATGGGTACGGTCGAAATCACGCAAAGATACCGGTTTTTCCTGTTCAGACGGCATAAGTTTCTCTCTTTTCTTCTTACTGTATTCAAACGCAAAACGCGTATTCTACTCCGACAGACCGCTTCCCACACCTCTCCATCCGTTTCGGGCGCAAAACCGCGAAACAAATCATTCCGCAGCATAAGCGCACACCGTTTCGCATTCCTCAAGCCTGATTGGAATCAGACGGCCCAACGCCCAATACCGTTTCACACAGCCTCCGCCCAACGCTTCAATCAGTCATAAACAAAACGGCAATCCATACGATACAGATCATAGCAACAGCCATCGCAACAACGTTGGCAAAATCAGGGGACTCCGACATAGGCGCATAGCATCTACCGATGCACATCTCCTCATTCGGCTCTATGAATACCATACCCATCACAAAATCCACCGCCAAAACCAGGCACGGCTTCTTATACTTATGATAGATTTCCACCATCCTGCCCCATATATCCCAAACATTCATACCGCATATTCCGCAGGCAACAAATTCCGATTGAAGGTTACAGCCCTATTTTATTTTCAAACCGGAAAAATGCCGTCTGAACCTTCAGACGGCATTCCATTCATATTTATTCGTCTTTTTTGTGTTCGATGGCGTTTCGGGAACGATTGCCGCCGTAAGGCTCTTCAACCGTATATTCTCCCTCGATAATATCGTCATCGCGGGAAAAGCCCTCTTTTCTGCCCGATTGGTTCATGTTGAAAAAATTTTCCGCACCTCCTGCCTGCAACACTGCCCCTCCCTTAAACGGCAGCAGCAGCAATACCGCCAACACCGAGGATACGAATCCCGGACTCATCAGACACACCGCCGCCACCGTATAACGGATAGGCCACAACATCTGATAAACGGATACCCTCCCGCCGCTTCTCATTGCCGCGCCCGCCAATAAAAGACCGGACAGCCCCGTATGCCTGAGCATCAGCACGCCGGCGGCAAAGTCTGCCGCCATCAGAAACAACGTCCAGCCGCCGCCCAGCCAATCGGCAACCCACACAATCGACATAATCTCCAAAAACAGCAGCACCAAAAAACCAATACCGAAAAATCTCATTGACCGTCATCCTTACCATTTCGCTTCAAAAGACCGAATACGGCGACTTTACTGGCAGCACCGCGACTGCGTTTACCTTTGCGTTGCCCGCCAAAATAACTTTCATCTGCTTCTACTTCGCCATCAAACATTTCCAAATGTGGACTGTTTTGATAAATAAGTAATCGTAAACGATGAAAATAATAGGCTGCGGTATTTTTATTAACGCCTACTAACTCTGCTGCTGTTCTTGCAGTTACACCTGCGACAAATAGCTCAATGAGTTTATTTTGTTTATACTGGCTTAGACGAGTTTTTCTCATAGGGATAATTCTAACTTAATTTGAATTTCCCTGGTTATCTAGGACAGCCCCTAACTTAAACTCAACAAGTAGCATGTGTGCGGAACGCACGTATGCGGTTCTCAAGGTTTGAGCTAAGAGACCGTCTGAAAACAGAAAACCCGTTTCAGACGGTCTTAGTTTGATGTCATTGAGCCAGCGGGTTACAAAGCGTAGTCAATGCCGCTGCGCCTTATGCCTCAGAAGCAATAGGCAGGACATTCGGCCACGGTGAAAACAGAAACGAAACCGCCCAGGCAATCGGACATTTCCTTTTAGGTGCAACTATCGCTCGCGTCAACGGTGGTAATTTTGCTGCCGGCGGCTTGGCAGCAGTTGCAGCTGAAAAGGCAGCGGAACATCTTGTTCAACAGTATAACGATGGTAAAACCGCAATCGATCCGCAAACAGGCGAGTTCAATGCCAACCTGCTGCCGGAACATATTAAAGAAGAAATCAAATCAAAGAGCGGGGTGATTGCATCACTGACGGGAGCGGCCGTGGGCGGCACGCCGATAGACGTGCAAATCTGAGGGTCGGTCGGACAGAATGGAGTAGAGAATAATTTAGTGGGTATATCATATGTTGTATTGACAGCTTTTTCGCATACTCACTGATTTTTTAAAATCTTTTTACATGTTATAGAAATTTCGGTGTGGGAAAGTGATAAAAGTTTTAGGTTGTGTATGTGTCGCAGCATTAAGACCTTATCTAAGATATGAATATTAGCCTAGAGTTTCAAAGAGAATGCGGCAAAGGCTTAAGGAGTCAGGTTTTGCTTTCTGACGATGGCGCGGATAACGGTACGGTTGGGGTGGAGGGCGTGGCGCAGGCGTTTTGAGAGGGGGTGGGGCAAACCTAGGATTTCGGCTGCAATGGCGGCGGCGCATATGGGGGCGGTGGCGAGTCCGCGGGTGCCGTGCGCGGTGTTGGCGTAGGCATTAGGCAGATATGGGCATGGGGCGTCGATGCGGTAGTTTTTGTCCAGCGCAAGTTTGGCGTAAGTTTGTTGCATGGCGGCAATGTCGCTGAGTGCGCCGACGATGGGCAGATGGTCGGGACTGTCGCAGCGCATGGCGGCGTGCCCTTGGTGTTTTTGGGGGTTTGGGTTGGCGGCGAACAATGATTCGGCAAGGGCGGGGTTAAGGTGTGCCAATGCTTGGCGGTTTGAGGTTTCTTCGGCGTCGTTCCATCCGGTATGGCTGCTGTTGGGAATAAAACTCGCGCCGTAGCAGTGCAGTCCGTGCCACGACGGGCTGATGTAGCTTTCGCCTGAAACGGCGCAACGCAGTTGTTCGGAAAACGGGGTGGACGGTGTGAGGCCGGTTTGTCCGCGTATTTGCCTGAGGGGCAGGGCGGCGAGGTTGGTTTCGGGCAGGCAGGGGCTGTGCGCGCCGGTGCAGTAGATGATGTGTGTGGCGGAAAATATGCCGTTTGGCGTGCTTGCAATCCACTTTTCCCCGTCGTGGGAAATGTCGGTTAACGGTGTGTCTTCGTGCAGTCCGATCAGCGGATGGCTGAGGAGGGCGCGGACGAATGCGGGCGGATTGAGCCATACGCCGTGCTGCCAAAACAGTCCGCATAATGGTTCGGCGTAGGGGGTGTTCAGCGGGATACCGGCGATTTTTTCGGCTTCTGCCTGCGTGATGCTGCGGTAGAGGTGGTTATGGTGTTTTTGCAAACCCAATTCGTGATTGCGTTGTTGTTCGGTGCGGCTGTAATTGAGGTGGATGATGCCGTTTCCGCCCCATGTGTCGGAGTCGGGCAAGATGTGTTCGAGCAGGCGTTTGGTGTAGCCGTAACCGGCAATCAGCAGTTCGGTCTGTTCGGTGTCGTGCGGCGAGATTTTGGCGTAGAGCAGCCCTTGGCGGTTGCCGCTGGCGGCTTGGGCAGCTTTTCGGGCTTCCAATACGGTAACGGAAATGCCGTGTGATGCTAAGGCGTGGGCGGTCGATGCGCCGGATATGCCCGCTCCGATAACGAGAATGTGTTCCGGTTTTTGCCGTTCGGATGTTTGTGGAAGTGCAAACCAGGGTTTGTCGGACTTGCTTTCGGTTTGCGGGATGGCTTCGGTCTGCCAGGAAATGTGGTGGAAGTGTTCGTGCAGGCGGCGGGTGCGTGAAGGGGGAACCAGCCAGAAGCGGACATCGGGCAGGATGTGTTCGATGAGGTTGATGCTGTCGAACTGGAGGCACTGCGTTGCCTGATCCAAACGGTGCTTCAGACGGCATTCCGCGTCTGAAGCATCTTGTGCGGTTTGAAAATCGGGAATCTGATTATCGGGGAGGCAGATAATCAGGTTGAGTGGGGGGGTGGGTTTGCGGATGGCTTGGTCGAGTGTGCGGATGTCGGGAACGCCGTCCCATACGAGATTGTCCATATCAATGCCGTCTGAAATGTGGGTTTGAATATCGGTATCGGGATAAAGCTGTTAAAATACGCGCCGTTTGAAGGCACGCCTGCGCCTGCCGGATATTGTATGCCGAACCGAGGTGTTTTTTGAATAATATTCCTGTTGAAATCCGTTTGTTGAAAAACCGTACCGTGTTGGTTTTGACTTATGGGGACGAACCTAAAAGTCTGCCTGCCGAATTTTTACGCGTCTATTCGCCGAGTGCGGAAGTGCGCGGACACGGCGTGGGACAGGATGTTTTGCAGACCGGCAAGGCGGATGTCCAAATCACGGATTTGCAGCCTGTCGGACAGTATGCGCTGAAAATCAGTTTTTCGGACGGGCACGACAGCGGTCTTTACGATTGGGCGTATCTGCACCGACTGGCATACGGATACGATGCAATGTGGCAGGAATATTTGGACAAATTGGCGGCGGCGGGCGCGTCGCGTTTTGAAGAGAAATAAGACCGGTCGGATGGCAATCTGACGGGCAACGGTATCAGAGAGGTGGTTAGAATATGGGCGGACAGAAAACGCATTTCGGGTTCAGTACGGTCAACGAAGACGAAAAAGCCGGAAAAGTGGCGGAAGTGTTCCACTCCGTCGCCAAAAACTACGACATTATGAACGATGTCATGTCGGCAGGGCTGCACAGGGTGTGGAAGCATTTCACCATCAACACGGCGCACCTGAAAAAAGGTGATAAAGTGTTGGACATTGCGGGCGGTACGGGCGATTTGTCGCGCGGTTGGGCGAAACGGGTCGGCAAGGAAGGCGAGGTTTGGCTGACCGATATTAATTCTTCCATGCTGACCGTCGGGCGCGACCGTCTGTTGAACGAAGGCATGATTCTTCCCGTATCGCTTGCCGATGCGGAAAAACTGCCTTTCCCCGACAATTATTTCAACTTGGTTTCCGTGGCGTTCGGCTTGCGGAACATGACGCATAAAGATGCCGCGCTGAAAGAGATGTACCGTGTTTTGAAACCGGGCGGCACGTTGCTGGTGTTGGAGTTTTCCAAAATCTACAAACCTTTGGAAGGCGCGTATGATTTCTATTCGTTCAAGCTGCTGCCGGTCATGGGCAAACTGATTGCCAAAGATGCGGACAGCTACCAGTATCTCGCCGAGTCCATCCGTATGCACCCCGATCAGGAAACTTTGAAACAGATGATGCTGGATGCAGGCTTTGACAGCGTGGATTATCACAATATGAGTGCGGGCATCGTCGCGCTGCATAAGGGCGTGAAATTTTAAACGGACTGCCTGTGAAACCAATGCCGTCTGAACACGTTTCAGACGGCATTTTTGTGTTTCTTGAGACAAAGGTTTTAAATCTTAAAAATTAATTTACATATATATCAATAATTTATAAGCTTTTTAAAAAATAGGAACAATTATCATTTGCAAGATTGGGAGATGTCTGTATAATGCAGTCAATCCAGTAAACAACGCAGCAGACGAAAGGAGGGAAAAATGCCGGAAAGTATTTTTAAACAGATTTCCCTTGATATTTTGAAACTGCATCGGGATTCTGTTTATTCGCTGCTTGCCACTTCCGGCTGCAACTGTCAGGTGCATGAAGCGGCGTATGTCAACATCGACGGCAAATATTATATTTCGCTTTCATGCGAGCCCGAGGTGGGGGAAGTTAAAACAGGCATTTTGCTGATTGAGGATGAAAGCCGCAACCTTCGTTTGAGCTGGGTCGGCAGTGCGCGGGAGCTTGACCGCAAGGATAGTGCCTACAAACGCGCCCTGTCCGCGTTGTCCAGAAAGCTGGGGCGGTGTAAGGACAAGCTGCATACGGCGGTTCAACCGTTTCTGTTGGAGCTGGTACCGGAGAAAGGCAGATTTTCTGTCGGCGATGAAGAAGTTTGGATTTCTCGAAACGATTTAGTGAGGGCTTTATATCCTGTCGGATACAGTATGCGGCAGGCAATGTTGTAGATTTAAAGTTTTGGTAGTGGTTTGTGTTCCTTTTGCGCCCCTTTCCCAAGGGGCGATTTTTTTGCACGCGTGTTGGCGGCAAAGGAAAAATGCCGTCTGAAACCGGTGTTCGGACGGCATTTCCGTGTGGCGGATTATTCTTCGGGCAAAAGGCGGATACCTTGATTGCCGAGCTGTTTTGACAATTCGGTAACCCTTCCGTGTTTTCCCAAAATAAAATCAGGGAGGATTTCTGCCAAAGGGCGTATGACGAAACTGCGTTCGTGCGCGCGCGGATGCGGCAGGGTAAGGCGGGGGTCGTCGCTGGAGATGCCGTCAAAGTCGATAATGTCCAAATCCAATGTGCGCGGCGCGTTGCGGAAGCTGCGTTCGCGTCCGAAATCAGCCTCGATACGGTTGAGTTCGGCAAGCAGGGCAATGCCGTCCAGAGTGGTGGAAACGGTGCAGACGGCATTGACGAAATCGGGCTGATTGTCGTAACCGACGGGCGCGGTCATATACAGTGAGGAAGCCTGTTTAAGACGGATGTCAGGATGGGACGACAGCGTGTCCAATGCGGCGCGTACCTGTTGGGCAGGGTTTTCAAGATTACTGCCCAGGGCGATGACGGCAAAATGTCTGTTGTTCATAACGGTGTTTCAGAAAGGCAGGACTTTGGTTTTGGCAAGGTAAACGATGCAGGCGACGCAACACATGGCGAGCAGGTAAACAGTGTAGAACTTGGTCGAACGAGGACGGGCGCGCATCATCATCATACCCAATGCGATATAGGCGAGCAGAAGCAGGATTTTTGTACCGAGCCATGGTGCGTTGAACGGGGAGAAATGGGTAATTTTCATCAGCCACAATCCCGTAAACAGCAGCATGGTGTCGTTGAGGTGGGGCAGTGCCTTCCAAAAGCCCGCCAAGGGTTTTTCGGGATTTTTCCAAAGCAGGAAAAAGCGGATGTTGAATACCAAAATGGTAACGGTAACGAAGATTTGGTGGCTGTATTTGACAAACAGATACTGCATGGTCGGCTCTTATCAAAATAAGGGTTGGAATCGGCTTATTTTACCGCAAACATTTATTTTTGACGTAACTTTTCAAATGCCAACAGATAGGGTGGGTTGTTTTTCCGGTTGGTAAAGCCGTAACGCAAAACGGCAAACTGTTCTTGAGGCAGGTTTTTTGCCCATTGTCCGACGGCTTCTGCTTCCTGCTTTCCGTTTTCGTGTCCCGGATAGAGGATGGCAATAAGCATACCGTTTTCTTTCAGTAGGGATAAGGTGGCAGAAAGGGCGGCAATGCTGGTTTCCTTGTCGGTGGTCAGATTCTTGTCGCCTCCGGGCAGCCAGCCGAAATTGAAAACGGCTGCATCCAGCGGCTCCGGAATATATTGCTTCAGGTTTTCATGTCCGTCCAAGATGAGCCGTACATTGCTGTAACCTGCTTCCTGCAGACGGCATCGGGTGTTGTTCAGGGCTTGGGGCTGGACATCGAATGCCCACACTTTTCCCCGGATGCCTACGGTTTGTGCGAGGAAAAGGGTGTCGTGTCCGTTGCCAGCGGTGCCGTCCAAAGCATTGCCGCCTTCGGGAAGTGCCTGCCGCAAAAGGCAATGGGCGAATGGAAGGATGTTTTTCAATAACATTTTGAAATGCCGTCTGAAAATAAAAATACCTTACCGTTGTCCGGTAAGGTATTGAAAGATATGACACGTCATGCTTCGTGCGGATTATTCGGCAGGCTGCTGGACGGTTTCCACTTGGACAAGGGTCGAAGCCGGTGCGGCTTGGGGTTTGTTTTCATGTTGGAGGTTGACGGAGCGAGCCGGTACGATGGTGGAAATGGCGTGTTTGTAAACCATTTGGGTTACGGAAGTGTTTCTTAGAAGAACGACGTATTGGTCGAAAGATTCGACCTGACCTTGCAGTTTGATGCCGTTGACCAGGTAAATCGAAACCGGAACATGCTCTTTACGCAGGGCGTTCAGGAAGGGATCTTGCAACATTTGTCCTTTAGCTGTCATATTTTTAACTCCGTTATTATGATTGTGAAATCGGGCAGAAGCCCTGTGCGTGTCGAATTGTAGCCTTGAATAGGAAAAATTACCAATTTTTTTTGTGTTTGGGCGGTTTTCCGCCGGGCATTTGTATGTTAGGAGCGTTGCTGCAGCATCCACGATTCGATTTTGCGGGCGTCGTTGACCCGCGTGGCGGATGTGGGCGAGTTCAGCAATACGATGGTAACGGGTTGGTTTTGAATGTTGGCTTTGACAACCATAGACCTGCCTGCTTCGCGTATGTAGCCGGTTTTCTGCAATTCGATGTTCCACATGCCTTCCCTGACCAGGGCATTGGAGTTTTTGTAGTTCTGCTGCCCGTTTTTGGTCTGTACTGAGGCGTAGTTGGAAGTCGAGTTAGTGCGGATTTGCGGATATTGGGCGGCAGCGTTGACCATGAGGCTCAGGTCTTTGGCGGTAGAAACGTTTTGGAAGTTGAGTCCGGTCGGTTCGTAAAAGCGGCTGCTGTACATGCCCAGGCTTTGGGCTTTACGGTTCATGGCGGCGACAAATGCGCCCATGCCGCCGGGGTAGGTTCTGCCCAATGCATGGGTGGCTCGGTTTTCGCTGCTCATCAGGCTTAAGTGAAGCAGCTCTTTCCGAGTAAGGGACGTGCCGATGGCAAGACGGCTGCTGGTCCCTTTGAGGCGGTCGATTTCGTCGGGCGTGATGGTAACGGTTTCGTTCATGTCCAAGTTTGCATCCAAAACGACCATCGCGCTCATCAGTTTGGAAATGGAAGCGATGGGCATGATTCTGTCGGCATTTTTCTGATACAGTATTTGTCCGGTTTTGTTGTTGACGACCAGGGCAGACTGTGAGGAGAGAATCAGACTGCTTGTGATGGCTTGGGTGTTGGTGGGGTGTATCGTGCTTTCGGCGAATATTTCTATCGGATCGGAGGAGGTAAGCATGTTCTGTTCTAAAAATTGCCCTAAAATGTCGTTGTCGGCAAAAAGGTGGGCTGACGGCAGGGAAAGGCAGAGACCGAGCAGCAGGGCGAGGCGCAGGTGTTTCAGTGGGCGGATGGACATTTTTGATTCCATATTTTTGAGTATTGGCGTTATTTTGTTGAAAAAACAGCCATCTGTAAAGTATGTTGTCTGACAGGAGACTGCCCGTAGGCGGGCGGTCTTGTTGTGTTTTGGGGGTTGGGTTTTATAACATTCTGTTTTTAAATCGGAACATATAGTGGATTAAATTTAAACCAGTACGTCGTTGCCTCGCCTTGCCGTATTATTTGTACTGTCTGCGGCTTCGTCGCCTTGTCCTGATTTAAATTTAATCCACTATATTTTTGTGGTTTGACATGGATATTTTTCATGCCGTCGTGTGTCGGTTTGGATGTTTCCGGCAGTTGAATCCTTGTCCTTTGGGGCGGTAGAATCGGGGTTGGTTTGGAAATTGCGGCGGTGCGTCTGCGTGCCGTTTTGAATAATGGGAATATCGGGAGTAGGACTATGGATGTGAAATATGAATTTACCCTGCCTTCGAGCAGCGGTGCGGATTTTCATTCAGCAGAACATCTGCCTTTGGTCGTGTATTTTTATCCGAAAGACAGTACGCCGGGCTGTACGACGGAAGGCTTGGATTTCAATGCGCGTTTGGAACAGTTTGAGGCATTGGGTTATACCGTGGTCGGTATTTCCCGCGACGGCGTAAAGGCGCATCAGAATTTTTGCGCCAAGCAGGGTTTCCGGTTCGAGCTGTTGAGCGACAAGGATGAAACAGTGTGCCGCCTGTTTGATGTCATCAAATTGAAGAAACTGTACGGGAAAGAGTCGTTAGGTATCGAGCGCAGTACGTTCGTCTTGAATAAGGATGGAGAAATCGCCCATGAATGGCGGAAAGTCAAAGTGGCGGGTCACGCGCAGGAAGTATTGGAAACGCTTTCCCGATAATGTGAACCATGCCGTCTGAAGAAGATTCAGACGGCATTTGTTTGGAACGGTATGGAAGAAGGTTTGATCGACAGGCTGCTTGAAACGCTGTGGTTGGACAGGCGGCTCAGTCAGAATACTTTAAACGGTTACCGGCGCGATTTGGAAAAAATCGCCCGCCGCCTGTCCCAATCGGGCAGAACGCTGAAGGATGCGGACGAAGCGGATTTGGCGGCGGCGGTTTATGTTGACGGAGAGCAACGGAGTTCGCAGGCGCGCGCATTATCGGCATGCAAACGCCTGTATATATGGATGGAGCGTGAAGGCATGAGGACGGACAATCCCACCCGTTTGCTGAAACCGCCCAAAATTGACAAGAATATTCCGACCCTGATTACCGAACAGCAGATTTCCCGACTGCTTTCCGCACCGGATACGGATACTCCGCACGGTTTACGGGATAAGGCATTGCTTGAATTAATGTACGCAACCGGCTTGCGTGTTAGCGAAGCGGTCAGGCTGAGTTTTGGCAACCTGGATTTGGACAGGGGGTGTATCACTACCTTGGGCAAGGGTAACAAGCAAAGGATAGTGCCGATGGGTCGGGAGTCCGTATATTGGGTGGAACGTTACTACAAGGAGGCGCGCCCGTTACTGTTAAAGGGAAGGTCTTGCGATGCATTGTTCGTCAGTCAGAAAAAAACAGGCATTTCCCGACAGCTGGCATGGATGATAGTGAAAGAATATGCAAGTCAGGCAGGTATCGAACACATCAGCCCGCACAGCCTGCGCCATGCTTTCGCCACACACTTGGTGCAGCACGGATTGGATTTGCGCGTGGTTCAGGATATGTTGGGACATGCCGATTTGAACACGACTCAGATTTATACCCATGTTGCCAATGTGCGGCTGCATAGCGTGGTTAAGGAACATCATTCCCGAAATTGAGGCTCTATTCCCTCATCGGCTTCAGATTAATAAAAAACCAATCGAAAATAGAAATGCGATAAAAAAATACCAAGATAACCGAGTATCTTAACCTTGCAATACGAACTGTTTTTATTTATATTTGCGTACGATAATAAAAGCCGCTATCAGTATGATAGTTTGAGAACACACGGAGTATAAAATGTTTGTCTGTATCTGCAATGCCGTTACCGACCATCAAATCAAAGAAACTATTGCCGCAGGCGCGACCACAATGGGTGATTTGCAATCGCAGTTGGGTGTAGCAACCTGTTGCGGCTGTTGCGGGGAGCTTGCTGCTTCGTTTTTGACGGCACATAACGTGCAACCGACGGTTACGGCAGGTATTAGCGTTCAAGCGTAAAACGGTTTTAAAAATGCCGTCTGAACAGTTCAGACGGCATTTTGCTGTTTTTGGGCTGCGTGTTAAGACAGTGCCGATTTGCTTCAATGATGATTCCGCTATGTATTGGGACGATAAAAGGGATAATAGTTATCCAAGATAAAAATTCTAATGATGGAGGTGCGGCATTCAGACCGACATCAGGCGAACAATATACAGTAATACAAATAGTTGGCGGAGATAATATTGTAAGGCATAAACTTTATATCCTTGGATTTTATAAAGGAAAAGATGGAAATTTTGAATATATCAGAGAAGCAGATGGAAAAATTAATCATAGATTATTTGTCCCTAAGCAGCAATTTCCTGAAAAATAGCAGATAGAGATTAATATGTTAAATGAGATTTTTGAAATTTATTCGAGACAAGGGGAATCTTTGATAGGAATTGGAATTAGAGAAGCCGCATTACCCGTCCCCGCTGCAATAGATATATTAAATTTATTTATCAATGAGAGAATACTTGTATTGGGGGGAGATATTTATATCAAGAAAGATAATTATTTTTATCAAACATATGATAATTGGTATTACGAGGGAAGTAATTTATTTAACAGTATCGACAAAGCAATGCATTATTTATCTCAAATAAAATTAGAGAATGCATACGTATCTTTTGTTTTAAAATTTATCTAACAAAGGAAGCACAAGAATAGATTTATAGTAAAACATCAAGATGTTGAATATCATGACTTAAAAGTCAGGTGTTGGAGTCACAGCTCAGGGGGTGCGAGAAATACATAATAAAGCAAAAGAACTATATGACCAAACAAGAAAGGATAGATGATGGGTTACCATATTAGGATAATAAATACCAGCAAAAAAATTTCAGACGAAAATAAAATATTAAAAAACAAGGAGAACTTGTCAATATTTTTAAGAGAAAAATTTAATTATCATGAAGGTTGCAACGAGATGGGTGAAGTATATTTTTATGACCCAAACGATGAGGAAAGCATTCTTTTTTATGATGGGGAAGAATTGCTTGCAATTACCACAAGCAATGATCTACTATCATCAATGATAAAAATTGCAAGGTCGTTTAAGGATGGTTCCAGAGTTGTTGGTGATGAAAATGAGACTTACAAGGATATAAATAATGCATATCTACATGAGGATGATTATGAGCAGACGCAACAAAAAGAAGATAACTACATTAAAAAAATTAAGGACGCCATTATTCCAATAATAGTTCCTATTTTACTTGGGATAATTGCATTAATATTAAAAATATTAAAAATTAATTAATCTTAAAGCTAGGAAACCGGCTATGGACATACTATCCATAAACAATCAAAACTCAACGATATCACTAACTCAAGATGAAGTTTTTGTTTTACGGGCTATCTTGAGTGAGATATATGCAGGTGTATGCGTAGATGCAAGGGAATTTGAAATAATCCATGGCGTTGAAAGAGATGAAGTAGATGATTTGAAGAAATATTTTATTGAAATTTATGAAAAAATGACCACTTGTCAACCCACCACCCCTGAGCCCCTGGTCTGAAGGCTTGGGATTGTGGAAGCAGAACGGTAAGGAAATGCTGATGAAACTAACCCTGATGTTTCGCGAATATTGCAGTTTATGCCACAAGATGCGAGACGAACTTAAACCTTTCCAGGATGAATACGGTTTCGGGCTGGATGTGCTTGATGTGGATGATGATCCCGTTTTGGAAGAGAAATATAATGAGCTGGTTCCTGTTTTGTTGGCAGGTGATAAAGAGATTTGCCATTGGTATTTGGATGAAAAAAAGTTGAGGCAGGTTCTCGAATCGTAAAAATGCCGTCTGAAGCAGGACTTCAGACGGCATTTTTAAATTAAATCAACGGTTCTCGTTTTTTTGCGGAACAGAGGACTTGCCGTTAAAGGCAGTACGTTTGAATGCTTGGTAAATTGCTAGTCTTCTTCGATGTTGCATATTAACCCTTTCTTTATTTTATTTGTCGGTTGGGAGAGAATCTAATTTATTGGTTTACTCAATGAGAGAAGTAAGATTAATTGTGAGATGTTATTGATTGGCAATCATAGCATGTTTCAAAGAAAGTGTAGGCATGATTGTGTAAAGATGATAAGCGTTTGTGTAATCATCGGATTTTATAATAAAACCGCCAAGGCAGTGCTTGGCGGCGGAAACGGAGAGGCGGGCGGCATCAGAGCAGCTTGGAAACGACCTGTGCAAGGGCTTTTTGCCAGTCTGACGGTTTGATGCCGAAGTCGTTTTCGATTTTGCGGCAGTCCAAAATGCTGTATGCGGGCCTGGGGGCGGCGGTCGGATATTCCTTGTCTGAAACGGCAGTCAATTCGGGAATGGGGAAGGATGTCTGCTGTTGCGATGCCGCTTGGAAAATATGTTGGGCAAATTCGTACCAGGATACGGATTTGCCGCCGGCGTAGTGGTAAATGCCGCGAACGGGATTGGACTGCTGCAACAGGCGGATGATGGCGGCGGACAAGTCGCCGGCATAGGTCGGGCAGCCGATTTGGTTGTGGACGGTGGACAGCGGGGAACGTTCCCGCGCAAGGTTCAGCATCGTGCGGACAAAGTTGTTCCCGTATTCGCTAAACAGCCAAGAAGTCCGCAGGATAAGGCTGTCGGGATTGGCAGACAGTGCGAGCAGCTCGCCTGCGGTTTTGGATTGTCCGTATACATTGGAAGGATTGGTAAAGTCGCTTTCCTGATAGGGTCTTTTCCCTTTACCGTCAAAGATATAGTCGGTTGAGATGTGGATGAATCGGGCATGGGCGCGATGTGCTGCCAAGGCAAGGTTGTAAACGGCGGAAGCATTGACGGCAAATGCCGCTGCCGCATCGCCTTCCGCTTTGTCGACGGCAGTATAGGCAGCCGTGTTGACAATAGCGTCGGGTTGGAAACTTTTGACCATGTTGCAGACGGCATCGGCATCGGTAATGTCTAGGGATGCGGAATCCGTCGCAATGGTTTCCCAGTCTTCCGGAAGACGGTCGCGCAGGCAGCGTGCCAGTTGGCTTTTCGAGCCTGTCAATAGGATTCTCATGAGGTATTTCCTTTGGTGAAAGTGTATTGTAGGACTTGCTGTCGGTATTATAGTGCCAAAACTTTGTCGACGGTTGACGGGTTGGCTTTTTGTGCCATGGGTATTGTTTTGCGCCGACTTCGGCTAGAATATCGGTTTGTGATTCAAACCTGTCGGGTGTCGGGTCGGTATTTTCAAGATATTTTCAGGGGGGTGCGAAATGAGTGAGATTGGTTTGGTAAAGATCTATTCTGGAAAAGTGCGCGATTTATATGAAATCGACGATAAACGTATGCTGATGGTCGCTTCCGACCGTCTGTCCGCATTCGATGTGATTTTGGATGACCCGATTCCGGGTAAAGGGGAGATTCTGACGCAGATTTCCAATTTTTGGTTTAAAAAACTGGCTCATATCATGCCTAACCACTTTACCGGCCATACGGTTTACGATGTTTTGCCTGAAAACGAAGCCAAAGTTTTAGAGAAACGCGCCGTCGTGGCTAAAAAACTCACTCCGGTAAAAGTAGAGGCTATTGTACGCGGTTATCTGGCAGGCAGCGGTTGGAAAGATTATCAAAAAACCGGCTCTGTTTGCGGTATTCAACTGCCTGAAGGTATGCAGGAAGCGCAACAACTGCCTGAAGTGATTTTTACACCATCGACCAAAGCCGCAGTTGGCGATCATGATGAAAACATCAGCTTTGAAGAATGCGAACGCATTATCGGAAAAGAATTGGCGGCGGAAGTGCGCGCCAAAGCGATTCAGCTTTATACAGAAGCAGCAGAATATGCGAAATCCCGCGGTATTATTATTTGCGATACCAAGTTTGAATTTGGTTTGGATGAAGAAGGTACGCTGACTTTGATGGACGAAGTATTGACGCCTGACTCCAGCCGTTTTTGGCCTGCAGGCCAATACAAAGTCGGCACCAATCCGCCATCTTTTGACAAACAATTTGTCCGCGACTGGTTGGAGCAAAGCGGTTGGAACAAAAAAGCACCTGCGCCTAAAGTGCCTGCCGATGTGATTCAGAAAACAGTCGAAAAATATCAGGAAGCATTGACTTTGCTGACTCAGGATTGATTTTTAAGTTTGAAGGCCGTCTGAAAAGGATATGTTTCAGATGGCCTTTTTATTGCATCAATACTGGATTTTAAGGATGGTTGCCTTTATAATCGAGAGTTGTTTTCAGCGACTGAAAGGCCGTCTGAAAGCTTGTTTATAACCTGCCGCACGGTCTGAAACCCTAACTATGCACATTCGGATTTTAGTGTGCATTATTAGTGTTTTAGCAGTGCGGTGTTTTGAAAGGAACAATGATGTTCAATAAACACGTTAAGACCTTCCAATACGGTAATCAAACCGTTACTTTGGAAACCGGCGAAATCGCCCGCCAAGCCGCAGCTGCCGTTAAAGTATCCATGGGCGACACCGTGGTTTTGGTTGCCGTTACTACCAACAAAGAAGTGAAAGAAGGTCAAGACTTCTTCCCCCTGACCGTCGACTATTTGGAACGCACTTACGCCGCAGGTAAAATCCCCGGCGGTTTCTTCAAACGCGAAGGCAAACAAAGTGAAAAAGAAATCCTGACCAGCCGTCTGATCGACCGTCCGATCCGTCCCCTGTTCCCCGAAGGTTTCTACCACGACATCCAAATCGTAGCGATGGTGGTGTCCGTCGATCCTGAAATCGATTCTGATATTCCTGCAATGTTGGGTGCGTCCGCCGCGCTGGTGTTGAGCGGCGTACCGTTTGCCGGACCGATTGGCGCGGCACGCGTGGGTTATGTAAACGGTGTGTACGTTTTGAACCCGACTAAAGCCGAATTGGCGAAATCACAATTAGACTTGGTGGTCGCCGGTACGTCTAAAGCCGTGTTGATGGTGGAATCCGAAGCCGACATCTTGTCTGAAGAAGTGATGTTGGGCGCAGTTGTTTACGGTCATGATCAAATGCAGGTTGCCATTAACGCCATCAATGAGTTTGCCGACGAAGTCAACCCGGAAGTTTGGGATTGGAAAGCACCTGAAACCAATGAGGAACTGGTTGCCAAAGTACGCGGGATTGCCGGCGAAACCATTAAAGAAGCATTCAAAATCCGTCAAAAACAAGCGCGTTCTGCCAAATTGGACGAAGCTTGGAATGCCGTGAAAGAAGCGTTGATTACCGAAGAAACCGACACTTTGGCAGCCAACGAAATCAAAGGCATTTTCAAACACTTGGAAGCCGATGTCGTCCGCAGCCAAATTTTGGACGGCCAACCGCGTATTGACGGTCGCGACACCCGCACCGTTCGTCCGTTGAATATTCAAACCGGCGTATTGCCGCGCACCCACGGTTCTGCACTGTTTACCCGTGGCGAAACCCAGGCTTTGGCGGTTGCAACTTTGGGTACTTCACGCGACGAGCAAATCATTGATGCGCTGTCCGGCGAATACACCGACCGCTTCATGCTGCACTACAACTTCCCGCCATACTCTACCGGCGAAGTGGGTCGCGTAGGTGCGCCGAAACGCCGTGAAATCGGCCACGGCCGTTTGGCTAAACGTGCGTTGTTGGCCGTATTGCCGAAACCTGAAGATTTCAGCTACACCATGCGCGTGGTTTCCGAAATTACCGAATCCAACGGCTCTTCCTCTATGGCTTCCGTCTGCGGCGGCTGCCTGAGCCTGCTGTCTGCCGGCGTGCCTTTGAAAGCACACGTTGCCGGTATCGCGATGGGTCTGATTCTGGAAGGCAACAAATTTGCCGTCTTGACCGACATCTTGGGCGACGAAGACCACTTGGGCGATATGGACTTTAAAGTGGCCGGCACAACCGAAGGCGTAACCGCGCTGCAAATGGACATCAAAATCCAAGGCATTACCAAAGAGATTATGCAAATCGCTTTGGCGCAGGCCAAAGAAGCGCGTCTGCACATCTTGGATCAGATGAAAGCCGCCGTTGCAGGCCCACAAGAGTTGTCCGCACACGCGCCGCGTTTGTTCACGATGAAAATCAACCAAGACAAAATCCGCGAAGTTATCGGTAAAGGCGGCGAAACCATCCGTTCGATTACCGCTGAAACCGGTACGGAAATCAATATTGCCGAAGACGGTACGATTACCATTGCCGCAACCACTCAAGAAGCCGGTGATGCGGCGAAAAAACGCATCGAGCAGATTACTGCCGAAGTGGAAGTGGGCAAAGTGTACGAAGGCACTGTGGTGAAAATCCTTGACAACAACGTCGGCGCGATTGTCAGCGTGATGCCGGGTAAAGACGGTTTGGTACACATCAGCCAAATCGCCCACGAGCGCGTACGCAATGTCGGCGACTACCTGCAAGTAGGTCAGGTTGTAAACGTGAAAGCATTGGAAGTGGACGACAGAGGCCGTGTGCGCCTGTCCATCAAAGCCCTGCTGGACACGCCTGCCCGTGAGGAAAATGCCGCCGAGTAACGCTTAAGGTGAAAATGCCGTCTGAACAGGTTTCAGACGGCATTTTTTATGGGTATCGGGAATGAATGAGTGTTACAGCCACAGGACGGCAAGCTTCCATAATGCCCATAATGATACGGATAATCCTGTACACAGGCGGATATATCGGTTTTGCATGATTTTTTTCAGTTGCAGGGAAAAAATGCCGATTGCCAAAAGATTGGGCAGCGTACCCAGTGCAAAGGCAAGCATATATAACCCGCCCGTTGCCGCACTACCGCTTCCCAGCGCGTAAAGCGACGCGCTGTAAACCAGTCCGCACGGCAGCCAACCCCATAATATTCCGACCACAAGGCAGGCTGGTATGGATTTTATGGGTAACAGCCGGTTGAGTATCGGGTTCAGATTCCGCCATATCGGTTTGCCGATTTTCTCGATTTTTGCCGCCAAGGAAGAAATACCGCTCAAGTATAAGCCTAAAAAGAGCAGCAGGAGGTTGGCGGCTGTGTATAAAATATTCTGAAGGACACGGGTTTGGTCGAGTGAAACGCCGACCTGTCCGATTAATCCGAGCATCAGACCGATTGCCATATAGCTGCTTATCCGTCCTGTGTTAAGCAGCAGGATCAGCCAAAAGCGGTTGATATGCGGGGGGAGTTGGAGCGCAAACGCGCTGCTTAATCCGCCGCACATGCCGATGCAGTGCGTTCCTCCGAAGAAACCGAGCAGGAACAGGGTTAGGAAAGTGATGTCGTGGTTCATGGACGGCTCATCGTCAGATGTTTGTCGGGGAAAACGGATAATTTCCGGCAGTCCGACCAATAGGGTTTGGCGAGGGCATGCCCCGTGCTGTTAAAGTCTTGAATAAGAATGCGGTTTGTGTCATGAATTTCGACAGTCCTGTAAAATCCGCCCTTTACTGCGCTGTCGGCGGGTTTGCCGTGTGCGTCAAAATACAGGATGGTGCGGTTGTGAAGATGCGCGCAATCTGAAACGGCGGGGCTTGCCGGTATGTTTCGGGTGCAGGCAGCAAGGATTGCACAAGGGAAAAGCAACAGTAATATACGGAACATGGTGTTTATTGTAATGGGTAACAAACAGTATAATGACTTATTTTAATCTCCCGACGGCGGGAGATGGAAGCATTTCTCTTCGGCACGGGGATTTCGGAATTCGGAAGCAACAGACAATACGGGATTTCAGAATAATATGAACACTTTGAAATTTACTAAAATGCACGGTTTGGGCAACGATTTTATGGTGATTGACGCGGTCAGTCAGGATTTTATTCCTGAGCATGCACCGATTGCGGCATGGGCTGACCGTTTCCGCGGCATCGGGTTCGACCAGCTTTTGGTGGTCGGGAGTTCGGAAACCGAAGGTGTGGATTTCCGTTACCGTATTTTCAATGCCGACGGCAGCGAGGTCGAGCAATGCGGCAACGGAGCGCGTTGTTTTGCCCGTTTTGTTGCAGACAAGGGTTTGACCGATAAGAAAGAAATTTGTGTTGAAACGGCCAAGGGCATTATTTTTCCGAAATTGTCCGATAACGGTATGGTTACGGTCAATATGGGCAAACCGAAGTTTATGCCGTCTGAAATACCGTTTGTTCCTGTATCGGACGAGGGGGATGATGCCTGTATTTATGGGGTGCATCTTGAATCCGGCATTCAGCCTGTCAGCTGCGTCAATATGGGCAATCCTCATGCTGTGATTGTGGTCGATGACGTGGAATGCGCGCCGGTGCGCGAAACCGGTTCGCTTATCGAACCGCACAGGCAGTTTCCCGAACGCGTCAACGTCGGCTTTATGCAGATTGTCAGCCGAACTGCGATTCGTTTGCGCGTGTTCGAGCGCGGCGTGGGCGAAACCCAAGCTTGCGGTACGGGCGCGTGTGCGGCTGTGGTGGCGGGTATCCGTCTGGGGCTGTTGGATGAAGGGAAAACGGTAGAGGTGATTTTGCCGGGCGGAACTTTATATATCGAATGGGCCTGCGGCGGCGATGTGATGATGACCGGCCCTGCGGAAACCGTGTTTGAAGGCGAGTTGGCGTATTCATGATTTTGCTGCATTTGGATTTTTTGTCTGCCTTACTGTATGCGGCGGTTTTTCTGTTTCTGATATTCCGCGCGGGAATGTTGCAATGGTTTTGGGCGAGTATCGTGCTGTGGCTGGGAATATCGGTTTTGGGGGCGAAGCTGATGCCGGGGATGTGGGGATTGACCCATGCCGCACCTTTGTTCATTCCCCACTTTTATCTGACACTGGGCAGTATATTTTTCTTTATTGGGCATTGGCGGAGGAAGGCAGACGGAGAGGGGTGGCAGGCAGATGCCGGGCATCCGCTGCTCGGGCTTTTTGCCGTCAGTAATGTATCGATGACGCTTGCTTTTGTCGGAATATGTGCGTTGGTGCATTATTGCTTTTCGGGAACGGTTCAAGTGTTTGTGTTTGCGGCACTGCTCAAACTTTATGCACTGAAGCCGGTTTATTGGTTCGTGTTGCAGTTTGTGCTGATGGCGGTTGCCTATGTCCACCGCTGCGGTATAGACCGGCAGCCGCCGTCAACGTTTGGCGGCTCGCAGTTGCGCCTCGGCGTGTTGACGGCGGCGTTGATGCAGGTCTCGGTACTGGTGCTGCTGCTTTCAGAAATTGGAAGATAATACGGTGCGGCCGTATTGGAACAAAAAGTTATAAAGAAAGAAAATTTGGGTATTGGTTTTTCAGACGGCATAGGTTTAGGATACGGCCATATCTGAAATTTGTTTATGGTTCGGCGTGAATACTCTGTAATTGGACAGGATGTTGACAGGGGATTGCGTGCCGTACTATCGAAACCTTATTATTCAGGAGCAAAAGATGAAAATTGCAAACAACATCACCGAATTGATCGGCAACACCCCATTGGTCAAGTTGAACCGTCTGACCGAAGGTCTGAAGGCAGAAGTTGCCGTGAAACTGGAATTTTTCAATCCGGGCAGCAGCGTCAAAGACCGCATTGCCGAAGCAATGATTGAGGCCGCCGAAAAAGCGGGCAAAATCAACAAAAACACCGTCATTGTCGAAGCAACCAGCGGTAATACGGGTATCGGTTTGGCAATGGTATGTGCAGCACGCGGCTACAAACTGGCGATTACCATGCCGGAAAGCATGAGTAAGGAGCGCAAAATGCTGTTGCGTGCGTTTGGTGCGGAGCTGATTCTGACCCCTGCCGCCGAAGGTATGGCGGGCGCGATTGCCAAAGCGCAATCCTTGGTGGACGCGCATCCCGACACTTATTTTATGCCGCGCCAGTTCGACAATGAGGCAAACCCAGAAGTCCACCGCAAAACAACCGCCGAGGAAATTTGGCGGGATACGGACGGCAAAGTCGATGTCTTCGTTGCCGGTGTCGGCACAGGCGGTACGATTACCGGCGTGGGCGAAGTGTTGAAAAAATACAAACCCGAAGTTAAAGTGGTTGCCGTCGAGCCTGAGGCTTCCCCCGTATTGAGCGGCGGCGAAAAAGGCCCGCACCCGATTCAAGGTATCGGCGCAGGCTTTATTCCGACCGTTTTGAATACCAAAATCTACGACAGCATCGCCAAAGTTCCGAACGAAGCGGCTTTTGAAACCGCCCGCGCAATGGCGGAAAAAGAAGGCATTTTGGTGGGTATTTCCTCCGGTGCGGCGGTTTGGAGCGCGTTGCAGCTTGCCAAACAGCCTGAAAACGAAGGCAAGCTGATAGTCGTGCTGCTGCCTTCTTATGGCGAACGCTATCTCTCTACGCCACTTTTTGCAGATTTGGCATAATGCTTTAATCGGATTGTCGAAACATTCAGACGCATTTTTCGGTATCGGTGTAACGCCGTGCCGGAAAATGCGTTTTTGCATATATGCCGAAAACGCCGGTTGTGTTTTAATCAGGTGTTGGTGCCGCCGCATTGCTTGAGGGAAATATTTTTTATAGTGGATTAACAAAAATCAGGACAAGGCGGCGAAGCCGCAGACAGTACAAATAGTACGGAACCGATTCACTTGGTGCTTCAGCACCTTAGAGAATCGTTCTCTTTGAGCTAAGGCGAGGCAACGCCGTACAGGTTTTTGTTAATCCACTATATTTGGGTTTTATCTGGCAGGACGGTTTTTTGCCCCAACGGAAAATAGCCGGCCTGCCCGTAAAGTCAGCCGTTTGTCCGGGCACAGCCGGGGCTTTGAGCTTCAGACGGCATATTTTCAGAATGGCGGCATTTTTGCCGGCGGCGCGGCAGCCGTATGGGGAAGGGAGAGGATATTGTGGACGGAAAAAAAATATGCCGCACCATTGCTGGTGCTGGGTTGCGTGGTGTTCGGTCTGGGCAGCCTGATTGTCAGATCCGTCCCCGTCGGCCCGTATGCAATCGCATTTTGGCGGTTGCTGATTTCGGTGTTCGTATTTTGGTTTTTGGCACGGTTTTTCGGGCAAAAATTCCCAAAAAACAGGAAAACCGTCTGCTATGCCCTGACGGCGGGCGTGTTTCTTGCTTTTGATTTGGCGCTGTGGCATGAAAGCATACATGCAGTCGGTCCCGGTATTTCCACCCTGCTCAACAGCCTGCAAATCTTTTTCTTGTCCGCAATCGGTGTTTTCTTTTTTAACGAACGTTTGAGCGGGCTGAAAAAGGCGGGCTTAATATCGGCAGTTGCTGGCGTGGCGATGATTGCCGGTGCGGAATTCGGCTACAACGGTAATGCGGTTTGGGGATTCGTCAGCGGTTTGGTGTCCGGGCTGATGCTCGCCCTGTCGATGGTGTTCGTCCGCAAGACTCATGAAGTCGAACAGGTGGCACTTTTCCCTTCAATGATGATTTTGAGTTTGGGCGGTGCGGTATCGCTGGTTGTTCCGGCATTGCTGATGGATGGCGGCGTGCTTTATCCGACGACTTGGAAAGATGCCGGTTTGGTGCTTGTGTACGGCGTGGTGATGCAGTGCTTCGCGTGGGCGATGGTTGCCTATGCGATTCCGCTGCTTTCGTTGTCGTTGACGGGGCTGCTGCTTTTGTCCGAACCGGTTGCCGCCCTGTTCATCGATTATTTCGGATTGGGCAAACCGATTGACGGTGTGCAGTGGGCAGGGGTGGCGCTGACGCTTTCGGCAATTTACCTCGGTTCGTTGAAACAGCAGTCTTCACATTGATTTCATCATGGCAATATTGGCAGTTCGCCGTGCAAAACCTGCGTTACCGAACTGATATAGTGAATTAAATTTAAACCGGTACAGCGTTGGCTCGCCTTAGCTCAAAGAGAACGATTCTCTAAGGTGCTGAAGCACCAAGTGAATCGGTTTCGTACTATTTGTACTGTCTGCGGCTCGCCGCCTTGTCCTGATTTAAATTTAATTCACTATAGGTAGGAAAATCTGACAACGCCAGATCCGCCTGCAAAAGCGAGGAATAGCAAATGCCGTCTGAAACTATTTTCAGACGGCATTCTTGGCTTACCTGATTAACGGATTGCCGTGCCGGTCCTGCCGAAATCGCCGAAGTTCATCAAAATGAACATTGCCTTGCCGACAACCAGCTTGTCATCTACAAAGCCCCAGTAGCGAGAATCGGCACTGTTGTCGCGGTTGTCGCCCATAGCGAAATAGCGTCCTTCGGGAACTTTGCACACGAAACCGCTGCCGTCGTCGGCATATTGGCAGTGTTCCAAACCGCTTTGCTCTATGGAATATCCGTTTTCAGACATAATATCGGAGGTATATTTGCCCAATACGGGCAGGGAAACAGCCGGCTGTCCTTCTTTTTTCAGAATATTGAAGGATTTGCCGTCCAAACCGCTGCGGAACATATCCGTGTTGTGGATTTCGGAAGGGTCGGTGTCGTCGGGATAACGGTATGTGCCGTCAGGAATGTCGGAAGTGGGTTTGCCGTTTACCGTCAAAATCTTATCCCGATATTCGACCACATCGCCCGGAATGCCGACAATACGCTTGATGTAGGTCATGTCCGGCTGCAAAGGATAATTAAAAACGACGACATCGCCACGTTCGATTTTGCCTGTGGGGATAAATACATTGTTTAAAACGGGTACGCGCAGGCCGTAGGAAAATTTGCTGACCAAAATGAAATCGCCCTTGATTAGGCCTGGGCGCATGGAGCTGGATGGAATTTGGAACGGTTCGGCAATAAACGACCGGATGAGAAACAATACCAAAACGGTAGGGAAGAAACTGCCGAAATAATCGCCGAAGTGGCTGCTTTCCGAGATTTCGGGATGAGTCTTCAGGCGGTATTTGTATACCCCCCAAGCCGTACCGCACAATACAACGAAAATCAGGAAAACGGCGGTAAAGCTCATAAACAGGGACAAAGCGGCAAACACGCCGACCGCCGTCAGGATATAGGCGTATTCAAGGCTGGAACTCCATTCACCGTTTTCCTGCCGCTTTTTGTCGCTTTTGAAATAAAGGATGATGCCGGCAAGCAGCGCGGCAGCCGCGCCCGACATTAGCATTGTGTTCATTGTTGTTCCTTAATGCTTAAAAACCCGCCTGTCCGTGCAACCGTTTTAAGGCGGCAAATTGCAAAATTTGTTTGCGGGCGCGTGCCCCTGAAATCAGGACGGTTTGAGGGGTGTTCCCGACGCGCCGCCCTGTGTGCCGAAATATTATTTGTCGCTTACCTGCAAAATCGCCAAGAACGCGCTTTGCGGGATTTCCACATTGCCCACTTGTTTCATACGGCGTTTGCCTGCCTTTTGTTTTTCAAGCAGTTTTTTCTTACGCGTAATATCGCCGCCGTAACATTTCGCCAAGACGTTTTTACGCAGTGCTTTAACGTTTTCGCGGGCGATAATCTGGCTGCCGATGGCGGCTTGGACGGCAATGTCGAACATTTGGCGCGGAATCAGTTCGCGCATTTTCGATGCCAGTTCGCGGCCTCGGTGAACCGAGCTTTGACGGTGCACAATCAGGCTCAGCGCATCGACTTTTTCGCCGTTGACCATAATATCCAGCTTAATCAAATCAGACGGTTGGAACTCTTTGAAATGGTAGTCCAACGAAGCATAACCGCGCGAAGTGGATTTGAGTTTGTCGAAAAAGTCCATGACGACTTCGTTCATCGGCAAATCATAAGTCAGCATGACTTGGCGGCCCATGTACTGCATATTGACCTGCACGCCGCGCTTTTGGTTACACAAAGTCATGACGTTGCCGACGTATTCCTGCGGCACAAGGATGGTCGCGGTAATAATCGGCTCGAGAATGGTTTCGATGCTGCCGATGTCGGGCAATTTGGACGGGTTTTCGACTTCGATTTTTTCGCCGCTTTTCAACACGACTTCATAAACCACCGTCGGCGCGGTGGTAATCAAATCCATGTCGAACTCGCGTTCCAAACGTTCCTGTACGATTTCCAAGTGCAACAGACCCAAGAAGCCGCAACGGAAGCCGAAGCCCAATGCCTGGGAAACTTCAGGCTCGAATTTTAGCGAAGCGTCGTTAAGCTGTAATTTTTCCAAAGCGTCGCGCAAGGCTTCGTAATCGTGGCTTTCCACAGGATAGAGACCCGCAAATACTTGACTTTGTACTTCTTGGAAGCCGGGCAGCGGCTCAGTGGCAGGGTTGGCAACCAGTGTAACCGTATCGCCGACTTTCGCCTGACCCAATTCTTTTACGCCGGTAATCAAAAAGCCCACTTCGCCGGCTTTGAGTTCTTGTTTTTGAACCGATTTTGGCGTGAATACGCCCAGCTGCTCGACCTGCGTTTCCGCCTTGGTGCTCATAAAGCGCACTTTGTCTTTCAGCTTGATGGTGCCGTTTTTCACACGAATCAGCATGACCACGCCGACGTAATTGTCAAACCACGAATCGACGATAACGGCTTGCAGCGGCGCGTTTTCATCGCCGGTCGGTGCGGGGATTTTGGCAACGATTTCTTCCAAAACATCTTCCACACCAATGCCACTTTTGGCGGAACATTGCACCGCACCAACGGCATCAATGCCGATGATGTCTTCGATTTCCTGTTCAACGCGCTCGGGGTCGGCGGCAGGCAGGTCGATTTTGTTCAAAACAGGCACGACTTCAACGCCTAAATCAATCGCGGTGTAACAGTTCGCCACGGTTTGCGCTTCCACGCCCTGCGACGCGTCAACGACCAAAAGCGCGCCTTCGCAGGCGGACAGCGAACGGGAAACTTCGTAAGAGAAGTCGACGTGTCCCGGCGTGTCAATCAGGTTGAGTTGATACACCTGCCCGTCGCGTGCTTTATAGTTGAGCGCGGCGGTTTGCGCTTTGATGGTAATGCCGCGCTCTTTTTCGATGTCCATGGAATCGAGTACCTGCGTACTCATTTCGCGCAAATCCAAACCGCCGCAATATTGGATGAAGCGGTCGGCAAGCGTCGATTTGCCGTGGTCGATGTGGGCAATGATGGAGAAATTTCGGATATTTTTCATTGAGTTGTTTTTAATGCTGAACGGTAGGTTTTAGAAATGCCGTCTGAACAAACAGCGGTACGTCCAAATATCGGGCGCAACGTGGAAATAGCCCGATATTCTAACGGAAAACCGCTGTTTTGGCATGATTTGATAAAGGTTTTATAAAGATTTGACGATTTCCGCCACCATTTTTGCAGAACTTACCGCTGCCGTTTTCAAAAATTCGTCAAAGCTGATGTCTGCCTTTTCGTCCGCCGAATCGGAAACGGCGCGGATGATGACGAAAGGCGTTTCCAACTGATGACAGGTTTGGGCGATTGCCGCCGCTTCCATTTCTACCGCCTTAACTTCAGGGAAGTGCTTGCGGATTTCCGCCACGCCTTCGCTGCTGTGGACGAAGCGGTCGCCGCTGACAATCAGGCCTTGTTCTACCGCCGCGCCTTCAAACGTCCGCGCCGCCCGTTTTGCCGTTTCAATCAATATGCCGTCTGAAGCGAACCTTGCCGGCAGTTGCGGCACTTGCCCCCAGGCATAGCCGAATGCGGTTACATCGACATCGTGGTGTGCGGTTTCCGTGCCGACCACTATGTCGCCGACTTTCAAACCCTTGCCCAAGCCGCCCGCGCTGCCGGTGTTGATGACGCAGTCCGGTGCGAATTGATGGATAAGCCAAGCCGTTGCAACCGCCGCGTTGACCTTGCCGATGCCGCTCAATGCAAGCACCATGCGTTTTCCCACCAATTCGCCTTCATAGGCGGAAAATCTGCCGAAAGAGACGGCTTTGACATTTTCCATCATCTCGCGCAAAAGCTCGATTTCCTGTTCCATTGCGCCGATAACGGCTACTGTTTTCAAAGACATATTGACAGCCTGTTGTGAGTTTCGGATAAGTGCCGGATTATACACGTTAAAGGGGCGGGGTTGGGCGGGGCAGAACGTCAATGCCGTCTGAAACCGGTTCAGACGGCACGGCGGGTTTTTGGTAGAATGGGAAGATACAGATTGTTTGAAGATTGGGGGATGAAGATGTTTACCGATGAAAATATGACTGCAAAGGAAGAACTGTTCGCCTGGCTGCGCCATATGAACAAAAACAAAGGTTCCGACCTGTTTGTGACGACCCATTTCCCGCCCGCAATGAAGCTGGACGGCAAAATCACCCGCATCACGGATACGCCGCTGACGGCGGAAAAATGTATGGAAATCGCCTTTTCGATTATGAGTGCGAAGCAGGCGGAAGAATTTTCATCGACCAACGAGTGCAACTTCGCCATCAGCCTGCCGGACACCAGCCGTTTCCGCGTCAATGCGATGATACAGCGCGGCGCGACGGCGTTGGTATTCCGCGCGATTACCAGCAAGATTCCCAAGTTTGAAAGCCTCAACCTGCCGCCGGTCTTGAAGGATGTCGCGCTGAAAAAACGCGGGCTGGTGATTTTTGTCGGCGGCACCGGCTCGGGCAAATCGACTTCGCTTGCCTCGCTTATCGATTACCGCAATGAAAATTCGTTCGGACACATTATCACCATCGAAGACCCGATCGAGTTTGTCCACGAACACAAAAACTGCATCATCACCCAGCGCGAGGTCGGCGTGGATACGGAAAACTGGATGGCGGCGTTGAAAAACACACTGCGTCAGGCGCCGGATGTGATTCTGATCGGTGAAATCCGCGACCGCGAAACAATGGACTACGCCATCGCCTTTGCCGAAACGGGGCATTTGTGTATGGCGACGCTGCACGCCAACAGCACCAATCAGGCACTCGACCGCATCATCAACTTTTTCCCCGAGGAGCGGCGCGAACAATTGCTGACGGATTTGTCGCTCAACCTTCAGGCGTTTATTTCGCAACGCCTCGTTCCGCGAGACGGCGGCAAGGGCAGGGTGGCGGCAGTCGAGGTGCTGCTCAATTCGCCCCTGATTTCGGAGTTGATTCACAACGGCAACATCCATGAAATCAAAGAAGTGATGAAGAAATCCACCACCTTGGGTATGCAGACCTTCGACCAACACCTTTACCAATTGTATGAGAAAGGCGAGATTTCCTTGCAGGATGCCTTGAAAAATGCCGACTCCGCACACGATTTGCGTTTGGCGGTACAGTTGCGCAGCCGCCGGGCGCAAAGTTCCGGCCCCGATTTGGAACTGCTCTGATGGCGGTATGGATTTCCGGACGGGCAGTTTGACATGATTTATCCGTGGCATAATGAACAATGGCGGCAGATTGCGGAGCATTGGACGAGCCGTCCCAATGCTTGGCTGTTTGCCGGCAAAAAGGGGACGGGGAAGACCGCGTTTGCCCGTTTTGCGGCGAAGGCGTTGTTGTGCGAAACCCCTGCACCGGGCTGCAAACCCTGTGGCGAATGTATGTCCTGCCATCTGTTTGGACAGGGAAGCCATCCCGATTTTTACGAAATCACGCCCCTGGCGGACGAACCCGAAAACGGGCGCAAACTGTTGCAGATCAAAATCGATGCCGTCAGGGAAATCATCGATAATGTGTACCTGACTTCGGTACGGGGCGGTTTGCGCGTGGTTCTGATTCATCCTGCGGAAAGTATGAATGTCCAAGCCGCCAACAGTTTGTTGAAAGTGTTGGAAGAACCGCCGCCACAAGTGGTCTTTTTGCTGGTCAGCCATGCGGCGGACAAGGTTTTACCGACCATTAAAAGTCGCTGCCGGAAGATGGTTTTGCCCGCTCCTTCCTATGAGGAGGCATTGGCATATTTGCGTGAAAGGGGTGTGGCGGAACCTGAGGAACGTCTGGCTTTCCATTCGGGCGCGCCGCTGTTTGATGAGGCGGACGGTGTCCGTGCGTTGCGGATTAAACTGTTGGACATTTTGGCAGAGCCGAGGTTGTTGAAGATTTTGGATTACGCCGCGCTTTTCGATAAGGAAAAACTTCCGCTCGCCGTATTTGTCGGGTGGATGCAGAAGTGGCTGGTCGATTTGGGATTGTGCCTGCAACACATGAAACCCGTCTATTATCCTGTTTATGAAGACAGGCTGCTTCAGACGGCATCCGGTTTCCGCCCGCGCAATGTATTTGCGGCGGAGGATATGCTCAAACAGCTCGCCCCTTACGGGTTTCATACTTTAAATGTCAAAATGCAGATCGAGCATCTGCTCATCAATTATTTGGAATTGAAGAAAGAGAATGGGTGAATTATGTCAGACGGACAAAATATTCCGGCAAAAATGATGTCGTTGCAGCTGAAAGACATGAATCTGCTGTACAGCTCCTATATGCCGTTTTTGGAACACGGCGGTCTGTTTGTGCAGACCGACGACGTATTTTCCATCGGGGACGATATTCTGCTTGCCGTAGAAATCCTCAACTTCCCCAAACTGTTCCTGCCGACCAAGGTCGCCTGGATTAATCCTGCGCGTACTTCCTCCAAACCCAAAGGGGTGGGGCTGGCATTCACAAAACACGAAAACTGCCTGAAAGTCAAAGACCAGATCGAAGTCGAACTGGGCAGCACAATCAGCGGCAGCAGACCTACGTTTACCATGTAACGCCATGCATATCATCGATTCGCACTGCCACCTCAATTTTGAAGGTTTGAAAGAACGCCTGCCCGAAGTTTTGTCCAACATGGAAGCAAACGGCGTGGGGCAGGCACTCGCCATCAGCGTCAGTAGGGAAAGCTTCTCCGAAGTCTTTGCCGTCGCCGAAGCGCACGAACACATCTATTGCACCATAGGCGTACATCCCGACAGTAAGGAAGCCGAAGAATTTTCCGTCGCGGAAATGGTTGCCGCAGCCGCCTCGCCGAAAGTGATCGGCATTGGAGAGACGGGTTTGGATTATTACTGGTGCAAAGGTGATTTGTCCTGGCAGCACAAACGCTTTGCAGACCACATCGAAGCAGCCAATCAAACCGGGCTGCCCGTTATCGTCCATACGCGCGATGCGGCGGCGGATACCTTGTCTATCCTGAAAGAATGCCGGGTTAATTCGGGCGTTATCCACTGTTTTTCCGAAGACACAGCCTTTGCCCGGGCTGCCATGGATTTGGGGCTTTATATTTCTTTCTCGGGAATTGTTACGTTTAAAAACGCCCCTTTGGTTCAGGAGGCGGCAAAATATGTGCCGGACGACCGCATTTTGGTGGAAACCGATGCGCCGTTCCTTGCCCCCGTTCCCAAGCGCGGCAGGCAGAACGAGCCGGCTTTTGTGCGTCATACCGCCGAATATATTGCCAAATTGCGGAGCCAAACATTGGAACAGGTTGCGGCATACACGACGGAAAACTTTTACCGGCTGTTTAAAAAAGTACCCGATATGCGGGCCGTCTGACCCTGTGCCGACGATAAGGAAAACCATGAAGGCAATTCATCCGTATGCATTGTCCGCGCTGCTGCCGGCTGCCTGCCAACACGTTTCGGACAGGCATGAAGCAGTCGGTATGGCAAATCCCGCTTCCAAATTCTGCATTGCCAAAGGCGGCAGACGGGAAGCAAAAAAGACGAAAGCGGCGGCGGATATACCCTGTGCCATTTGCCGGACAGCAGGATTGTCGAGGAGTGGGAATATTTCCGTTCACAACATTGATACTGCGCGATATACGGCAAATATTGTGGGAAGTTTCCGCTTTTGCGTATAATGCGCCCTACCTGACAAATTTTGTCAACTTTATCAAAAGGAATAAGCGATGGCTTCCATCCACGACCAAATTAAAGAAGTAGTAACGACACACCGCGTCGTATTGTTTATGAAAGGTACGAAGCAGTTTCCGCAATGCGGTTTCTCTTCCCGCGCCGTGCAAATCCTGAACGCGGCGGGCTGCACCGATTACGTTACCGTCAACGTATTGGAAAATCCCGAAGTACGCCAAGGCATTAAGGAATACAGCGACTGGCCGACCATCCCCCAACTTTATGTGAACGGCGAGTTTGTCGGCGGTTCGGACATCCTGATGGAAATGTATGAGGCAGGCGAGCTGCAAGAGCTGCTGAAAGCCTGATGGATTCGGCAATGCCGTCTGAACGTGTTTCAGACGGCATTTTCTTTTCCGGCAAATCAAAAAAAAGTATAATGGCGCGTCTCAAAATCACATTGGAACACCGCGATGAACGTTAATGTTATCAACCATCCGCTCGTCTGCCACAAATTAACCCTGATGAGGGAGGCGGATTGCAGCACCTACAAATTCCGGACGCTTGCCACCGAGCTGGCGCGCCTGATGGCATACGAGGCAAGCCGTGATTTTGAAATCGAAAAATACCTTATCGACGGATGGTGCGGTCAGATTGAAGGCGACCGCATCAAGGGCAAAACATTGACCGTCGTTCCCATCCTGCGTGCAGGTTTGGGTATGCTTGACGGCGTGCTCGACCTGATTCCGACTGCCAAAATCAGCGTAGTCGGACTGCAGCGCGATGAGGAAACGCTGAAACCCGTTTCCTACTTCGAGAAATTCGTGGACAGCATGGACGAACGTCCTGCCCTGATTATCGACCCGATGCTGGCGACGGGCGGTTCAATGGTTGCCACCATCGACCTTTTGAAAGCCAAGGGCTGCAAAAATATCAAGGCACTGGTGCTGGTTGCCGCGCCCGAGGGTGTGAAGGCGGTCAACGACGCGCACCCTGACGTTACGATTTACACCGCCGCACTCGACAGCCACTTGAACGAGAACGGCTACATCATCCCCGGCTTGGGCGATGCGGGCGACAAGATTTTCGGCACGCGCTAACTGACTGATTTTCGGATTTGATATGAATTTTCAAGACTATCTCGCCACATTTCCTTCAATCGACCATCTGGGCGGTTTGGACGTTCATGATGCCGACGGCAAAACGGTTCACCACATTCCCGCCGTTCAGGGCAAGCTCGGTTCGCTCAAGTTGTACAATGCTTTGGCGGAACGTTTTGACGGAAAATTGGACAAAGAAGCGGCAGAACAGGGTTTGATATGGTTTGCCGAACACGTTGCCGACGCGCGCGCCCACCCGGGCAAGCATCCGAACATCGATCTGCTGGAAAATGTCGTGCAAAGCGGCGAAACCTTGTTGCTCAAGCCGCTTGCCGCGCAATAATTTTCGACCATGCCGTCTGAAATCCGTTTCAGACGGCATTTTGTCGGAAAGAAGACCGTAAAACGGGCATTTTCTTTTCTATTTCAGGATACGGGCAATGATGTTTCAACACACAGGACGACACATATAGTGGATTAACAAAAATGAGGACAATGCGACGAAGCCGCAGACAGTACAAATAGTACGGAACCGATTCACTTGGTGCTTCAGCACCTTAGAGAATCGTTCTCTTTGAGCTAAGGCGAGGCAACGCCGTACTGGTTTTTGTTAATCCACTATTAAAGCGTTGCCCTATGTGTTGCCCTAATTTGGAAGGGGTTAAACCCCTCTCAAATAAAATCTGATGCTGCTGCCACGAAGGACGGATGTCCAAGTGGCGGGGTTTCAACCATTAAGGAAATACGATGAAAAAAATGTTCCTTTCTGCCGTATTGCTTCTGTCGGCTTCCGCCCAAACCGTGTGGGCGGATACGGTGTTTTCCTGTAAAACGGACAACAACAAATACATAGAAGTTCAAAAAATCAACCGCAATCTTTACGAATATTCGTTCGGCAGTGCGGCAAAAAAAGAAATTGCCATACGCAACAGCAAAGCTGACCTGTCGGGGCGTTCCGACAGGTGGCAAGGCATGGGCAGCGGACGCCGGGCAACGATGAAATTCCAAAACGGCGAATTTATGTACACCGTATGGACAGGCTTCGATTCCGCGACTCATACGGAAAGCAGCGGTGTCGTTGTGGAGCGTAGGGGCAAGGAAGTCGCACGGGTCGGCTGTATGCCGAAAACCGCACAGGCGAATTTCAACGATGCCGATTTTTCCCTGTAATCGGGGCGGATAAGGCGATGGAAACAGCGAAACCCATCATGCTGATTGTCCGGCCGTCGGACAGGGCGAAGGACGATGTCGAAACCTGCCGGCTTGCCGGATGGCAGGCGGAAGTGTTGAGTCCGATTGAAATCGAAACCGACAAAGCAAGCCTGAAACGGCTGCCGGAAATGTATGCCCGTGCGGATGCCGTGTTTTGGGTCAGTCCGACCGCCGTTGAAACCGCCGTCCCGTACCTTAACCTTTCAAACGGCATAAAGATACACATTGCCGTAGGGAAGGGCAGCCGCCGCGCATTGGAACGCTATTTGGGAAGAACGGTCATCGCGCCGGATGACGGAAACGACAGCGAGGCGGTTTTGCGCCTGCCGGTTTGGAACAGTCTGCCCGAAGGTGCACGCGTATTGTTTGTGCGCGGACACAGCGGGCGGGATTTTCTGATGAATGCCTTGCAGGAGAAAGGTTTTCGGACGGAGGTGGCAGAAGTCTATTTCAGACGGCATAAACCTTTGAACTTTCAAAATTTCCAAACCGAAAATATTGCCGCCGCCTATATTACGTCCACAGAACTCGTGCAGTCGCTGTTTGCACAGCTTCCGCCGCAATTTTCCCGATTCTTCAAATCCTTGCTATACTTTACCCATCATCCGCGCATTGCGGAGGCATTGAAGCGCGAAGGCGTGTGTTCGGTTGAAACCGTCCCTACGCTGGAAGCCGCGCTTTCCCATTCTTCCATTTCCGTTTCAGACGGCATGGTCTTTCCCGGAACCTCAAATTAATAAGGAGCAAAACGGTGGGCGAACCTGAAAACAAATCATCCGAACCCGTACGCGAGATACAGGCATCAAAAGAAATGCCGTCTGAAACCTCTTCCCCACGCAAAGAAAACGAAACAGAAGTACACATTCCTGCCGCTCCTTTTATCGTCAAACAGTCCGGCAGCAACGCTTTGGCGGTCTGCGCCCTGGTATTGGCGGCCTTGGGTCTGGGTGCAAGTGGTTTTTTGTTTGTCCAGGGACAGAATGTCTTGAAAAACCAAGAGTTGGCATTCAACCAGAAAATCGATAAAGCCGCTTTGGGCGAGTCGGAAAACGCCGCCCTGCTTAAAGACAACCTCAACCGCCAAAGTGCCATACAGTCCGAACTCGACCGTTTGGGCAGCGGTGTCAAAGCCAACGGCGAACAAATCCTGATGACGCAAAAAGCCTATCGCGAGCTGACCAAAGGGCGTGCCGATTGGCTGGTGGACGAAACCGAGACCATACTCAATCTGGCGGCGCAACAGCTGGTGTTGACCGGCAATATCCAAACGGCAGTCGGCGTGTTGGAGCATATCGACAGTCGCCTGTCCCGTTTCAATCAGGCAGAGCTTCTGCCGATCAAGCAGGCGGTCAGCAGCGACTTGGCGGAACTGAAAAACCGTCCTTATGTCGATATTTCCGGCACGGCACTGCGCATCGACCGGTTGGAAACCGCCGTATCCGGACTGCCGTTGATTTTAGACGGCGTATTGAAACCGGGCGTACAGGTGAAGAACGAAGCCGTTTCCGCTTCATGGTGGCAGAACGTATGGGAAAAATCCCTCGGCACATTGAAGGGGCTGGTCGAAATCCGCCATTTGGAAAACAACGATGCCATGCTGATTTCACCGGAACAGGCCTATTTTGTGCGTGAAAACCTGCGCCTCCGCCTTTTGGATGCGCGCACTGCATTAATGCAGCGCAACAGCGAAGTCTATCAAAGCGATTTGAACAATGCCGAAGCCGCCGTCAGACAGTATTTTGATGCCAAATCCCCCGCCACGCAGTCGTGGTTGAAGGAATTGGCGGAATTGAAGGCGTTGGATGTGCGCATGACGGCGGATGACGGTTTGAAAAACAGCCTAAATGCCGTCCGCGCCTATCGCGACGGTACGCGTATGACGGCGGCGGAAAATCAAGAAGCGGAACAGGCGGCTTCTGAACCGGTAAACGAAAAAACAGCTTCCGAACCGGCTGCCGCATCGGATGTGAAGACCATAGAAGCACCGTCCCTGCCTTCGGAACGCAAACTGGAACAGCCTGCAAAAAAACAGCCCGTACCGGAAAAGGCAGGGCGTTCGCCGTCCGCTAAAGGAGAACGCGCATGAAAACGGTAGTCTGGATCGTCGTCCTGTTTGCCGCCGCCGTCGGACTGGCACTGGCTTCGGGCATTTACACCGGCGACGTGTATATCGTACTCGGACAGACCATGCTCAGAATCAACCTGCACGCCTTTGTGTTAGGTTCGCTGATTGCCGTCGTGGTGTGGTATTTCCTGTTCAAATTCATTATCGGCGTATTCAATATCCCCGAAAAGATGCAGCGTTTCGGTTCAGCGCGTAAAGGCCGCAAGGCCGCGCTTGCTTTGAACAAGGCGGGTTTGGCGTATTTTGAAGGGCGTTTTGAAAAGGCGGAACTTGAAGCCTCGCGCGTGTTGGGCAACAAAGAGGCGGGCGACAACCGGACTTTGGCATTGATGCTGGGTGCGCACGCCGCCGGACAGATGGAAAACATCGAGTTGCGCGACCGTTATCTTGCGGAAATCGCCAAACTGCCGGAAAAACAGCAGCTTTCCCGTTATCTTTTGTTGGCGGAATCGGCGTTGAACCGGCGCGATTACGAAGCGGCGGAAGCTAATCTTCATGCGGCGGCGAAGATGAATGCCAACCTTACGCGCCTCGTGCGTCTGCAACTTCGTTACGCTTTCGACAGGGGCGACGCGTTGCAGGTTCTGGCAAAAACCGAAAAACTTTCCAAGGCGGGCGCGTTGGGCAAATCGGAAATGGAACGGTATCAAAATTGGGCATACCGCCGCCAGCTGGCGGATGCTGCCGATGCCGCCGCTTTAAAAACCTGCCTGAAGCGGATTCCCGACAGCCTCAAAAACGGGGAATTGAGTGTATCGGTTGCGGAAAAGTACGAACGTTTGGGACTGTATGCCGATGCGGTCAAATGGGTCAAACAGCATTATCCGCACAACCGCCGCCCCGAGCTTTTGGAAGCCTTTGTCGAAAGCGTGCGCTTTTTGGGCGAGCGCGAACAGCAGAAAGCCATCGATTTTGCCGATTCTTGGCTGAAAGAACAGCCCGACAACGCGCTTCTGCTGATGTATCTCGGCCGGCTCGCCTACGTCCGCAAACTTTGGGGTAAGGCGAAAGGTTATTTGGAAGCCAGTATCGCCCTGCAACCGAGCGTTTCGGCGCGTTTGGTGTTGGCGAAAGTCTTTGACGAAACCGAACAGCCGCAAAAAGCCGAAGCACAGCGCAAATTGGTTTTGGAAGCCGTCTCCGATGACGAACGCCACGCAGCGTTAGAGCAGCATAGCTGATTTTGGGAAATATCTTTATCTGGGAGAATTTGATGGAACCTTCAGATTCCTTTAAGGAAAAGAAAGAAATATTTGAAATTGGAACGCCTGCTTATCGCCAAAAGTTAATTGATGTTTGGAAAAAGAGCATTAATGGAAACGAAAAATCTTGGGTGCTCTTTGAAAATGGGACTTGCGTCATTTTACTTGAACCAGAAAAAGATCTGGAGAAACAAGCTAAAGAGATATTAAGCAAATGGGGCAAGGTTCAAATAGGAACACCATCTGCAGATTTTGGCATTATCACTTTAGTTAGATAGTGGCGATGGATATGCCGTTTCATGTCATCATCCCGAAATTTTTACGCTAATCCTAAAAGAAGAAGGATTGGATGAAGATTTCAAAATCGGTATCGAAGGGCGCTCTCATCGCGATTGTGATGCTGAAGAACCCAAAGTTATCCATATCGAAGATAAACGCACCATTGAAACCCCATGAAAACCTGCTGCCGTTTAATCATCTACTGATGATTACCTAGGCAAATGTGCCCGTCCCTCCCTTTTCAGACGACCTTTCATTGCGGAAACCGCCGCAAAGGTTGTCTGAAAACCGTTTTCCTTCCCCGTTTTACAAACAAACCGAAAGCCCCGCATGACTCTTTTAAAAAACGATACCTTCCTCCGCGCCCTGCTCAAACAGCCCGTCGAATACACGCCGATTTGGATGATGCGCCAGGCGGGGCGTTATCTGCCCGAATACAAAGCCACACGCGCGAAAGCGGGCAGCTTCCTCGATTTGTGTAAAAACACCGAATTGGCGACCGAAGTTACCATCCAACCTTTGGAACGCTTCGATTTGGACGCGGCAATTTTGTTCTCCGACATCCTGACCGTCCCCGACGCAATGGGCTTGGGACTGTACTTTGCCGAAGGCGAAGGCCCGAAATTCGAACACGCCTTACAACACGAAGCCGATATCGCCAAGCTGCACGTTCCCGACATGGAAAAACTGCAATACGTTTTCGACGCGGTAACTTCCATCCGTAAAGCATTGGACGGCCGCGTACCGCTTATCGGCTTCTCCGGCAGCCCGTTCACGCTTGCCTGCTACATGGTTGAAGGCGGCAGCAGCAAAGAATTCCGCACCATCAAAACCATGATGTACTCGCGCCCCGATTTGCTGCACAAGATCCTCGATACCAACGCCCAAGCCGTTACCGCCTACCTCAATGCCCAAATCGACGCGGGCGCGCAGGCGGTGCAGATTTTCGACACTTGGGGCGGCGTCTTGAGCGATGCGGCGTTTAAAGAATTCAGCCTCAAATACATCCGCCAGATCGTCGCCGGACTCAAACGCGAAAGCGAAGGCCGCCGCGTTCCCGTCATCGTATTTGCCAAAGGCGGCAGCTTGTGGCTGGAAAGTATGGCAGAAATCGGCGCAGACGCATTGGGCTTGGACTGGACGTGCAACATCGGCGAAGCACGCCGCCGCGTCGGCAAGCAAGTCGCCCTGCAAGGCAACTTCGACCCGTTCGCCCTCTTCGGTACGCCGGAATCCATCCGTACCGAAGCCGCACGTATCCTTGCCGACTTCGGACAAGGCAGTGGCCATGTCTTCAACCTCGGACACGGCATCAACCAACATGCCGACCCCGAACACGCCAAAATCTTAGTCGACACCGTACACGAGCTGTCGCGGCAGTATCACGGCGGGTAAGCCGGCAGGAAACTGCCCGATATGCCGTCTGAAGCCGAGAGATGGTCGGTTGGGGTAAAAATAAGGCAATGCGGCAATATCCGCCGTGTATGGATAGTACATGACGGCGGCGGTGTTGCCGTATTGGCGCAATCCCAACCGTCCCTATTTTCAGACGGCATTTTTGTTTTCAGATGCAGGGAAAACCGATGGCAAAAACGCTTAAAACCCTTTACCAATGCACCGAATGCGGCGGCACTTCCCCGAAATGGCAAGGCAAATGCCCGCATTGCGGCGAGTGGAACACGCTTCAGGAAAGCCTTGCCGCGCCCGAGCCTAAAAACGCCCGCTTCCAATCTTGGGCGGCGGATACCTCGACCGTCCAATTCCTCTCCGCCGTGACCGCCACCGAAATACCGCGCAATCCGACCGGTATGGGCGAGCTTGACCGCGTATTGGGCGGCGGTTTGGTCGATGGTGCGGTCATCCTGCTCGGTGGCGACCCCGGCATCGGCAAATCCACGCTGCTGTTGCAAACCATCGCCAAAATGGCGCAAAGCCGTAAAGTGCTGTATGTTTCCGGTGAAGAATCAGCTCAGCAGGTCGCCCTGCGCGCGCAACGTTTGGAACTGCCCACCGAAGGCGTAAACCTGCTTGCCGAAATCCGCATGGAAGCGATTCAGACGGCCTTGAAACAGCATCAACCCGAAGTCGTGGTTATCGATTCCATCCAAACCATGTATTCCGACCAAATCACGTCCGCCCCAGGTTCCGTATCGCAGGTGCGCGAATGTGCCGCCCAGCTGACGCGTATGGCGAAACAGATGGGCATCGCCATGATACTGGTCGGACACGTTACCAAAGACGGCGCGATTGCCGGCCCGCGCGTACTGGAGCACATGGTTGATACCGTGCTGTATTTCGAGGGCGACCAACATTCCAACTACCGTATGATACGCGCCATCAAAAACCGTTTCGGCGCGGCAAACGAATTGGGCGTGTTCGCGATGACCGAAAACGGTTTGAAAGGCGTATCCAACCCGTCCGCCATCTTCCTCGCCAGCTACCGCGACGATACGCCCGGCTCGTGTGTTTTGGTTACACAGGAAGGCAGCCGCCCGCTTTTGGTCGAAATTCAGGCATTGGTCGATGACGCGCACGGCTTCACCCCCAAACGACTCACCGTCGGTCTCGAACAAAACCGCCTTGCCATGTTGCTCGCCGTGTTAAACCGACACGGCGGCATTGCCTGTTTCGATCAGGATGTTTTTTTAAACGCCGTCGGCGGCGTGAAAATCGGCGAACCGGCGGCGGATTTGGCGGTCATCCTCGCCATGCTCTCCAGCTTCCGTAACCGCCCTATGCCCGAAAAAACCGTGGTTTTCGGCGAAATCGGCTTAAGCGGCGAAGTCCGCCCTGTCGCACGCGGACAAGAGCGGCTCAAAGAAGCGGAGAAACTCGGCTTTAAACGCGCCATCGTCCCCAAAGCCAATATGCCACGCAATGCCAAAGAGTTTCCCAAGCTGAAAATCCACGGAGTTTCGAGTTTACAGGAAGCCATCGATATTTGTCGGGAAGATAGGGATTGAAAGGAAATGCCGTCTGAAATCAGGTTTCAGACGGCATTTGGTTTGTGGCGGATTGAAACAAGAAGGCATACCGGCGACAGATAAGATTTGCGGCAAAGTTGCCTGTGATATGGCAAAAACGCACACGCCCATCATCCCTGCGAGGGCGGGAATCCGGAATCGTCCGTTTCGGCAATGATTGGAAATCACGACAACCCAACCGCTTGGATTCCCGACTTCGTGGGAATGAGGGGCGTGTGCATTTGATTTCCATCCGCCATATGTCGGCGACGGGCTTATTCGCCTACGGTTTTTTGTATCAGTTTTTCGGCGTTTGCCAAAGTGTTTGCCACTTCGTCGAAACCGATGCGGCTGCCGGCGATAAGGGCGCGCGTATCGGTATAGGCGGCGCGTACTTTGCCGTCTGTTTCGGTAACGAGGACGCGCAGTGGCAGTTGCAGGGCGAAGGCGGGGTCTTTGACCATCAGCGGCGTACCGGCTTTGGGCGTGCCGAAGACGATGACTTTTGCCGGCTGCATGGTCAGGCCGTTTCGGCGTGCCGCTTCCTGATGGTCGATGACGGCAAAAATGTCCATCCCTTTGCTTTTTATGGCGGTTTCAAGGCGGCTGACGGTTTCGTCAAAACTGTATTTCGAGGTGAGGGTATGCGTGGTCATAGCGGTTTCGTTTTGGGCGGGCGGTTTGACGGCAGAGTGTGCCGAAGCGGTTGAAATGCAGAGTGCGGATGCGGCAATCAGGGGGAGTATGTGTTTCATCGTATTTCCTTTTTCCTTATCGGTTTGTTTGTCAGGCTTCGGACGGGGCGGCACGCGCCGCGCCTGTGATGCCGTGCCGCGTGCCGGAACGCCGTATGCCGTCTGAAAGCCTGTCTTTTCAGACGGCATGGTGTCATTTCATCCCTTTTTTGAGCAGGTCTTCATAACCGCCGTGATTGACAACTTTTGTATAACCTGCTTTTTTCAGCTCTTGAAGGGCGGCTTCGGCACGCCGTCCGCTGCGGCAGTAGAGGTTGAGCGGCGTGTCTTTGTCGGGCGCGGCTTCGTGTATGCGGCGGACGATTTGGTCGACGGGGATGTTGACCGCGTTGTGCAAATGCCCTTCGCTGAATTCCTGTTCGGAACGGACATCGATCCAAACGGCTGAATGTTGCGCGGCTTTGGCGGCGGATACGGGTTTTTGCGGGGCTGCCTGTGCGGCAAAGGCGGCTGAGGCAATGAGTGCGGCGGTAATCAGGTGTTTGATATTCATAGGGTTCTCCTGCGGTTGTCGTCTTAAGGGACGGGAAGTTATTTTATCTGTTCCAAAGCGTCGGCATCTATGTCCCAACGCCAAACGCCGCCGCCTTTGCCGTCTATGCCGCGCAAAAACAGGTAGCGGACGGAAACGGCGGCGGGCGGTTGTCCGCGCAGTTTGAAGTAGCGCGCGGCGGCAACGGCGTAAATCAGTGCCTGAAGGTAATAGTGGTGGTGCGCTACGGCCTCGTCCATCGCCTGTTGCGTGTAGGCGGATGCGTCCGCGCCGAGGTAGTTCGACTTGTAGTCGATGATGCAGATATTGCCGTCGGGGTCTTGGCAGACCATATCGATAAAGCCGTTTAAAAAGCCGTTGACGGTGTGGAAGTCTAGCGTTTCGGCGGCTGCACGGCAGACTTCGGGCAGCCGGATGTTGTCGCGGGCAAGCCATGCACGCAGCCGTTTGAGGCCGAAGTCTTCGGTGTGGAGGGTAAAGCCCATTTCGGGACAGCGGCACTCGGGCGGGATGTCGGACAGGCCGTATGCCCCCGTCAGCGGCGTTTTGCGGCAGGCTTCCGCCATTTCGGCAACGGCGGGCAGCCATATTTCTTCAAAACCGTATTTTTTCAGCTTGTCGGCAATGAGGGTTTCCTGTCCGGCGGCTGCTTGTCCGAATTTGAAATCTTCAAGAATTTCGTGCAGGCACAGCCCCGCCTGCGTGCCTTTCGGAAAGTCGTGTATCGATATGCCGTCTGAAGCCGTCGGCGTTTCAGACGGCATGGTTGACTCTGCCGTTTCTGCAGGGTCTAGGGAAGGCTGCACATCTTCTTCGCCGCCGTCGGGCGTTTGGGTATGGCGGCTTAAGGCGGTAAAGCTGGTGTGGCGGACAAATCGGAATCCGCGTTCGGGAATGCTGTTTGCGGCAAATTCGGCGGTTTGACCGGCATTACCGCAATATACGGCAGGGGGCGGCGCATCTTCTGTGAAGGCGAAATTTGTGCCGGAAGGGGCGTTGTCCGCCACGCGCTGCCAGTTTTGTTTGAGCATCGCGATGCCGTCTTTTTCACACGCATAGGCACGGCGGACGGTTTCGCGGCTGTCTTGGGGCAAGCCTTCGATCAGGTAGGCGAGGGGGTTGTCGGCGGTATCGGAAGAATAGGCGGCGTAGATGTTGAGCTGTTCTTCGGCACGCGTCAGCGCGACATAAAGCAGGCGCAGGCGTTCCGCCATTTCTTCATCGGCGTATTGCTTCTGTTCGTCTTCCGACAGTTGCGCCTTTGCCAACAGTTCGGTTCGGTTTGCGCTTTGGTGGAGGATTTGCCAGTCGGACGGCCCGGTATCTTGCGCGTCCCACGCAAACGGGCAGTACACCAGCGGATACTGCAAACCTTTTGAGGCGTGCATAGTAACGATTTTGACCAAATCTTCGTCGCTTTCCAGACGGATGGCGCGGTTGTCGCCGCCGTTGTTGCCGGCCAGGCTGATTTGGTCGCGCAGCCATTTGTGCAGCGCGGCGGGGTTGCGGTTTTGCGCGTCTTCGGCAGCAAGCAGTTCGAGCAGTTGGAAATAGTTGGTCAGGCTGCGCCCGTTGTTCCGGCTTAAGAGGTGCGTTTCGATGCCGTGTGTTTGGGAAAATTGCTGCATAGCGGCGAAAATGCCGTATTGATTCCAGTTGTCGAGCGCGGTTCGGGCAGATTCCGCCCAATGCAAAATCTCGCTTTCGTTTTGGTTGAAGTCGTGCAATTGCTGCGCGTCATAACCGAATATGCCGCTTGTCAGGACAAAGCGCAGCGTTCCGGCGCGGCGCGGTTCGAGCCAGAAGCCGATGAGTGCGGACAGGGCGGCGGCTTCGGGCGAGGCGAACACGGATTCGCGCGAAAGCAGGACGCTTTGCACCTGCCGTTTTTTCAGGGCGGCGGAAACCATCACCGCCTCGTTGTGCGTGCGTACCAGCACGGCAATATCGCCCGACTGCAACGGGCAGCCTTTGAAATTCAGACGGCCTCCGGCGGCTTCGTTGAGCGCGTGGGCGATTTCGTCGGCGCAATAGTCGGCGGCACGGCGGCGCAAAACGTCTTTGTTGGCTTTTTCATTGTCGTTTTCGTGCAGCCAACGGACCTGTACGGCAGGACGTTCGGGGGACAACCTGCTTTCGGCACGCGCCGCACCGACTTCCGAATAGCCGATGTTTTCCAAAACGAACGGGCGTTCTTTGAGGCGGAACAACGCGCCTATGCTGCCGATAAGCGCGGCGTGGCTGCGGTAGTTGGTGGCGAGCGTGTAGCGGTGTTGCGCGTCTCCGGCGGCTTGCAGGTAGGCGTAAATATCCGCACCGCGAAAGCTGTAAATCGCCTGTTTGGGATCGCCGACCAGAAACAGCGGGCGGTTTTGGGCGATGAAGATTTTTTGGAAGATTTCGTATTGCAGCGGGTCGGTGTCTTGGAACTCGTCGATCAGCGCGGTTTCCCAGTTTTCGGCAACGGCGCGGGCGAGGGTTTCGGCGTGCGGATTGTCGGTCAGCGCGGTGTGGACATCGAGAAGCAGGTCGTCGAAACCTCGTTCGCGGCGCGATTTTTTCATCTCGGCAAGGCTGCGGTTGAGGTATCCGATTAAATCCAGTTGCAGCCGGATCATTGTTGCTTCTTCCGCTTCTTCGAGTGCGTTCAAATCGCGCCCGAAGTCTGCCAGTTTCTGCAATTCGGCAAATACTGCCGCATCGGGCGTTTTGCCTTTTTTCAGCCCGGCTTCGAGTTTGTCGGATGAGAGTTTTAAGAGCCGTTCGTGCAGCTTTGCCTCCAAAAAGGGCAAATCCAGCGACAGGGCTTTTTGTTCCAATGCGTCAAACAGTTCGGCAAAACTGTTTTTCCGATATGAATTGCCGTTTAAAAGGGGATGGATGCGCCAAAAAGTTTCTTTTAATTCAGCCAGATTTCCGCAAATGTTTTGCCAGCTTGCCCAAGCGGCGCCCCGGGCTTGCGGCAAATCGGTTTGCGGAAGGCGGAAACTCAGGTACGGGCGGGACAGGTAGGCGCGGATTTGGGCAAGGACGGTTTGCGGCACAGCTTTGCGTTTAAACGCCAATGCGGCAAGCACCGGATCATTGCTGACGCGTTCGCGCCAAAAATCTTGCGCCGGGACAAGCAGGCGGTCGCCGTCTTCTTCGGTCAGTTCGATATCGAACGGTGCTTGGCACAGGAAGGCGTAGTCGCGCAGGATACGCTGGCAGAAACCGTGGATGGTATAGATGGCGGCGTTGTCGAATTGCCCGATGGCGGCTTTGAGGCGGACAATCAGACGCGTCCGGCCCTCTTTTTGCAAAGCCTGTTTTAAGAGTGCGGGCAGGAAGGTGTCGCCTTCGTGGTGTTCGGCGCAGTAGGCGGCGATGCCGTCTGAAAGCGCGCTGTCTCCAAGTTCGGCAATTTCTTTGCTTTCCAAAATCTGCAACACATCGTCCAAACGCGCGCGCAGGCGTGTTTTCAACTCGGCGGTGGCGGCTTTGGTGAAGGTTACGACCAATACGCGCTCGACGCTTTTTTGTTCCAATACGATCAGGCGCGTAAACAGGGCGGCAATGCCGTAGGTTTTGCCGGTGCCGGCGGAGGCCTCAATCAGGTTGGTGCCGGCAATGGGGACGGTCAGCGGGTCGAATGCTTGGATGCTTGCAGACATAGTGCGCGCTCGGAAAACGGTTGGACGGTAAAACGGGAAAATGCCGTCTGAAAAAGGGTTTCAGACGGCATCGTCCGGCTTAGAGGTTTTGCAGGCGTTCGACAGACGGCACGTAGTAGTATCCGCCCGAAACGGCGGTGGAGAGGTGTCGGAGCAGCAGGTCGGTTTTGCCGTCCGTATCTCCGAACATACTCAATAATTGCGCTTCGATATTGTGCAGCGTGCGGCAGTATGCGGTAAACATCAAACCGTGTTCGCCGCTGATTTTGCCGAAGGGCAGGCTGCGGCGGACGATTTTCAGACCGATGCCGTTTTCTTTCAGGTTGACGCGGCCGAGGTGCGAATCGGGCAGGCGGACATCGCGGTCGAATTCGTCGTTGGTTTCCTTGCTGCGTCCGACAGCGGCCTCCTGTTCGGCGACGGGGACGGCATCCCATTTTTTCAAATCGTGTAGGTATTTTTGCAGCAGGACATAGCTGCCGCCCGCATCGGGCCCTTCGGGGATGATGGCGACTTCGCGGATTTTTTCATCGCCCTGCGGGTTTTCCGTGCCGTCGACGAAACCGTCCAGCCCGCGATCCTGATACAGACGCAAACCGTGTTCTTCGGAAGCGACGCATATGCTGTCGCCGAACGCGCCCAAAACGGATTGGGCAAGCGCGTAGGCGGCGTTTTGGCGGAAGGATTGGATGTGGATGTACATATCGTGCTGCGTGGACGGCGCAAGCCCGTTGCCCATTTCGGGGAAGGGTTTGATTTCACGCCCCTCGCCCGTATGCCCGAATGTTGCCCAGGCTTTGCTGCCGAAGGCTATCGTCATACCCAAAATATCGTCCGGAAAGCGGGTTTGCAGGGCGGATAAGGCATCGAGCGAAGCGCGGCAGGCGGCTTTAATGTCGTTGAGGCGGTTGGCAGCAAAGTCGGCTTCGATAAAGATGCCGGCTTGGGCGTGGTCGGGAATGATGGCGGATTGGGGCGTGTTCATGATGTTCCTTTTTGGTGTCATCTGTTTCGGGTGGATTATAGCACCGAATCGGCAGGCGAATTTTTGCCGGAACAGCGTGCGTGAATCCGCCTTCCCTCCCCCTTTATTTCCGCTTCCGGCGGCTTCGGCATATCTTTTCCATTCCGGTTTGGAATAGCCATATAAAAAAGTATTCTTTGTGTTTGCCGCAATTTCACTTAGAATGCCGCACTTGCACACTTTTTACAGGAGAGGATGATGTTGAAAAAATTCGTACTCGGCGGCATTGCCGCATTGGTTTTGGCGGCCTGCGGCGGTTCGGAAGGCGGCAGCGGAGCATCTTCCGCGCCTGTACAATCGGCAGTTTCCGGTTCTTTAATCGAGCGCATCAACAATAAAGGCACGGTTACCGTCGGCACGGAAGGCACTTACGCACCGTTTACCTACCACGACAAGGACGGCAAACTGACCGGTTACGATGTGGAAGTAACCCGCGTCGTGGCGGAAAAACTGGGTGTTAAAGTCAAATTTAAAGAAACGCAATGGGATTCGATGATGGCGGGTTTGAAGGCGGGGCGTTTCGACGTGGTGGCAAACCAAGTCGGCCTGACCAGCCCCGAACGCCAAGCGACATTCGACAAATCCGAACCTTACAGCTGGAGCGGTGCGGTTTTGGTCGCGCGTAACGACAGCAACATCAAATCTATAGCCGACATCAAAGGCGTGAAAACCGCGCAATCCCTGACCAGCAACTACGGCGAAAAAGCCAAAGCTGCAGGTGCGGAACTCGTGCCGGTGGACGGTTTGGCGCAATCGCTGACCCTGATTGAACAAAAACGCGCCGATGCGACGTTGAACGACGAATTGGCGGTTTTGGACTATCTGAAGAAAAATCCGAATGCCGGCGTGAAAATCGTTTGGTCCGCGCCAGCCGATGAAAAAGTCGGTTCCGGCTTGATTGTCAATAAAGGCAATGACGAAGTCGTGGCAAAATTCAGCACGGCAATCAACGAGCTGAAAGCCGACGGCACGTTGAAAAAACTGGGCGAACAATTCTTCGGAAAAGACATCAGTGTTCAATAATTTCCTTGCCTCTCTGCCGTTTATGACGGAAACACGCGCCGATATGATTGTCAGCGCGTTTTTGCCTATGGTCAAAGCCGGCTTCTTAGTATCTTTGCCTTTAGCGATCGCTTCTTTCGTTATCGGCATGATGATTGCGGTAGCCGTGGCTTTGGTGCGGATTATGCCCGCCGGCGGCATCGTGCGGAAAATCCTGCTGAAATTGGTGGAATTTTATATTTCCGTCATTCGCGGTACGCCGCTGTTGGTGCAGTTGGTCATCGTATTCTATGGTTTGCCTTCCGTCGGCATCTATATCGACCCTATTCCTGCCGCCATTATCGGCTTCTCGCTCAATGTCGGCGCATATGCTTCCGAAACCATACGCGCGGCAATTTTGTCCGTACCGAAAGGACAATGGGAAGCCGGTTTCTCCATCGGTATGACCTATATGCAGACGTTCCGCCGCATCGTCGCGCCGCAGGCATTCCGCGTTGCCGTGCCGCCTTTGAGCAACGAGTTTATCGGCTTGTTTAAAAACACTTCGCTCGCGGCGGTGGTAACGGTAACAGAGCTTTTCCGTGTTGCCCAAGAGACGGCAAACCGTACTTATGATTTTTTGCCGGTTTATATCGAAGCCGCATTGGTTTACTGGTGTTTCTGCAAAGTACTGTTTCTGATTCAGGCGCGTTTGGAAAAACGCTTCGACCGCTATGTCGCCAAATAAGGGAAAGCCATGATTAAAATCCGCAATATCCATAAGACCTTCGGCGAAAACACTATTTTGCGCGGCATCGATTTGGATGTGGGCAAAGGGCAGGTGGTCGTCATCCTCGGACCTTCCGGCTCAGGTAAAACAACGTTTTTGCGCTGCTTAAACGCGCTGGAAATGCCTGAAGACGGACAAATCGAGTTCGACAACGAGCGACCGCTGAAAATCGATTTTGCCAAAAAACCAAGCAAACACGATATTTTGGCACTACGCCGCAAATCCGGCATGGTGTTCCAACAATACAACCTCTTTCCGCACAAAACCGCGTTGGAAAACGTGATGGAAGGACCGGTTGCCGTACAAGGCAAACCTGCCGCCCAAGCGCGCGAAGAGGCTTTGAAACTGTTGGAAAAAGTTGGTTTGGGCGATAAAGTGGATTTATATCCCTACCAGCTTTCCGGCGGTCAGCAGCAGCGCGTCGGCATTGCCCGCGCCTTGGCGATTCAGCCCGAGCTGATGTTGTTTGACGAACCGACTTCCGCGCTTGACCCTGAATTGGTGCAAGACGTGTTGAACGCCATGAAGGAATTGGCGCAAGAAGGCTGGACGATGGTCGTCGTGACCCACGAAATCAAGTTTGCGCTTGAAGTGGCGACTACCGTCGTCGTGATGGACGGCGGTGTTATTGTAGAGCAGGGCAGCCCGAAAGAGTTGTTCGACTACCCCAAACACGAACGGACGCGGAGATTTTTAAGCCAAATCCAATCTGCCAAGATTTGATTAACCATGTGTGAAAAATGCCGTCTGAAACTTTCAGACGGCATTTTTTCTATTTTTACAGAGGCCAGATTAGATTCGGATTGCTTTCAATGACTGCTTTGAATTGGTTTTGAATACGCTCAATCGCTTCTTGCGTATCCGCTTCAAAACGCAACACCAGAATCGGCGTGGTATTGGAAGCACGCATCAGGCCGAAGCCGTCAGGGAATTCAACGCGCAAGCCGTCGATGGTGATGATTTCGGTCGCACCTTCAAACTTGGCATGGGCAGCCAACTCTTCAATCACTTTGTGGCCGTTGCTGCCTTCCGGCAGGTCGATGTTAAGTTCCGGAGTGGAAATGCTTTGCGGCAGCTTGTTCAACACTTCGGACGGATTGTCGAAGGCAGACAGGATTTCCAAGAGGCGTGCACCGGCATACATGCCGTCGTCGAAGCCGAACCAGCGTTCTTTAAAGAAAACGTGACCGCTCATTTCGCCGGCAACCAGTGCGCCGGTTTTTTTCATGGTGGATTTGATGAAGCTGTGGCCGGTTTTTTCCATCACAGGTTCGCCGCCGTGTTCTTTAATCCAAGGCGCGAGCAGACGGGTGGATTTGACGTCGAAAATCACTTTGGCTTTAGGATTGCGGCTCAACACGTCTTGCGCGAAAAGCATTAATTGGCGGTCTGGATAGATGATGTTGCCGTCTTTGGTGACCACGCCCAAGCGGTCGGCATCGCCGTCAAATGCCAAGCCGATTTCGGCATCGCTGTTTTTCAGTGCGGCAATCAAATCTTGCAGGTTTTTCGGTTTGGAAGGATCAGGGTGGTGATTAGGGAAATTGCCGTCCACTTCGCAGAAAAGTTCGGTTACTTCATTGCCCAAACCTTTGTAGAGTTTGCCTGCAAATGCGCCGCCGACACCGTTGCCTGCGTCGATGGCGATTTTCATCGGGCGTTTGAGCTTGATGTGGCCGACGATGTGGTTGTGGTATTCGCCGGAGATGTCTTTTTCGGTTACGTTACCTTGTTTGCCGGCGGCAACAAAACCGTCTTTCTCAATAATAGCTAAAAGTTCTTGGATGGCTTCGCCGGCAAGCGTGTCGCCGCCGAGCATCATTTTGAAACCGTTGTAATCGGGCGGATTGTGGCTGCCGGTAATCATCACGCCGCTGCCGCCGCATTCGTTGATGGCGGCAAAATAGAGCATGGGCGTGGCAACCATGCCGACATTGAGGACGCCGATACCGCTGTCGGTCAGGCCGCGTTGGATGTGTGTCATCAGTTCAGGACCGCTCAAGCGTCCGTCGCGTCCGAGCGCGATGCGGGCGATACCTTTTTCGGCGGCTCTGGCGGCGATGGCCCTGCCGATGAGATAAGCGGCATCGTCGGTCAGGGTTTTGCCGACGATGCCCCGGATGTCGTAGGCTTTGAAGATGTCGCGGGCGATGCTTGCCATAAGGTTTCCTTTGTGTCCGTTTAGGAAAAACGGGCATATTTTAACATAGCGGTATGCCGTCTGAAGGCTTGCGTCCGGTTTTCAGACGGCATAGCACGGTTACATCAAATAATATGCCGTCTGAAATAAAAGCAGCCTTTGATGCAGGCTGCTTCCGGATTGTCGGTTTATACGGCTTCGGCTTTAGTGATGATGACAGGTTCGCTCGGTACGTCATCATGGTAGCCGTGGCGTTTGGTGGATACGCCTTCGATGGCATCGACAACATCAAAACCGTCAACGACTTTTCCGAATACTGCATAGCCCCAGTCTTGGACGACGGTTTTGCCGTACAGCTCTTTAGAACGGAAGTTCAGGAAGGCGTTGTCGGCAGTGTTGATGAAGAATTGCGCACTGGCGGAATGCGGATCGGAAGTACGCGCCATGGCGATGGTGTATTTATCGTTGGGCAGACCGTTGGACGCTTCGTTTTGAATCGGATCGCGGGTTTCTTTTTCGTTCATGTTTTCATCCATGCCGCCGCCTTGAATCATGAAGCCTTTGATAACGCGGTGGAAGATTACGCCGTCGTAGAAGCCGTCTTTAACGTATTGCTCGAAGTTTTTAGCAGTAACGGGGGCTTTGTCAAAATCGAGTTCGATTTTGATGTCGCCTTTGTTGGTGTGCAGGATAATCATGGGTTTCCTTTCGTTGAAAATCACAGGCAAAATTGGGAGGCTTGCGGAAAATCCAATGCCGTCTGAACGGATTATGTCAGACGGCATCGTTTTAGGGAATCGGATTTACATCAGGAAGAAGTATGCCCACAGCGCAACCAATACCACGCAGAGGATGTTCAGCAATAAGCCGACATTCATCATTTCGCGTTGTTTGATTAAGCCTGTACCAAACACAATCGCGTTAGGCGGTGTGGCAACCGGCAACATGAAGGCACAAGATGCGCCGACACCGATGACGAATACCAAGACTTGTTCCGGCAGACCCATTTGCGCGGCGATGCTGGCGAAAATGGGCACAAGCAGGGCGGCAGAAGCCGTGTTACTGGTGAACTCGGTCAGGAAGATGATAAAGGCGGCAACCACGAAAATCACCAGCAATGCAGGAGAATGGGAGAATGTGGAAGCAACCTGTTGACCCAGTGCTTCAGATGCGCCGGAAGATTGCAGCAGCGCGCTCAAGCTGATACCGCCGCCGAAGAGCATCAATACGCCCCAGTCGGTGTTGCGGGCGACTTCCTTCCATTGCGCCACGCCGAAGACGACGACGGCAACGGCGGCAATCAGGGCGATAACGGTATCGGGGTTGGAAATACCGAATGCGGCTTTGATTTTGGAGCTGAATACCCAAGAGACGGCAGCGGCCAAGAAAATCAACAGCGCGATAACGCGGTGCAAAGTCCACGGAATCGATTCGGCTTTAACTTCCACGCGCTCGTTCAAATTAGGTTTGAGGATGACGTACATGGAGAACAGCATCAGCGGCAGAATCAGCAGCATCATCGGCAGACCGAGTTTCATCCAGCTGACGAAATCAAGATTCAGGGCTTTGGCGGCAATCATGTTCGGCGGCGAACCGACGACTGTTCCCAAGCCGCCGATACTGGCACAATAGGCGATGCCGAGCAGGACGAAAACGTAGGTTTTGCGTTCTTTTTCCTGGTCGAGGTGGCTCATCATACCCATTGCCAAAGGCAGCATCATCGCGGCGGTGGCAGTATTGCTGATCCACATGGACAGAAAGGCGGTAACGAGGAACAACATCAAAACCGCCACTTTCATATTGCCGCGCGACAGGCGCAGCAGGCTGACGGCGATTTTGCGGTCGAGACGCTGCATATGCAGGGCGGTGGCGAGTGCGAAACCGCCGAAGAAGATGTAAATCGTCGGGTCGGAGAACCCGGCCATTGCCTTTTTGATGTCTATGTCGGGGAAACCGAGTACGACGGCGAGAACCGGCACCATCAGTGCGGTTACGGTAATGTGGACGGCTTCGGTAAACCAAAGCGCGGCAACGAAAATCAGCAGCGCGATACCTTTGTTGGCATCGGGGGCGTAGGGCAGGATGTGGTAAATGCCGAAACAGACGACGGCGGAAATGATGGTGGTCAGCAAACCCTTAAAGTCGGTAATCGGCTTCTGCGCACTGAGCAGCTCGACGTTTTCGGGATGCTGGGTTTTGTCCTTTGCATGCAGGTTCATGAATGCTCCTTTAAGGCAACAAAATCGGTTTTTCTTTTGTGTCGTGCAATCCGAAACGGTTTGTGAAACCGTCGGTTCTGCAACTGGTTCGAGTATATTTGTAATCCGATGTAGTGTAAATATATTGTAAATGATTTGTTGGTTTTGTTTATGAGATGGGATTGATATGTAAGGAGAAAAACAGGATGCATCAGGGGGATTTATCCTGTTTGGGAGAAATAAACCGATTCAGTCCATGCGGTCGGCGGCGCGGGCGGCAAAGAGGGCAAGGACTGCGCCCGTCAGGTCGGCAAGGACATCGCCCAAACTGCCGGTTCGCGTTACGGTAAACCATGCCTGCGCGCATTCGCTGAAGAGGGCGAAACAGAGGGCAAAGACCATCAGGCTGCGGTAGGGGATGGGAAGTTTTCCTGTTCTGAATGCTTTGGTCAAAAGCCAGATTTGTGCGAAAAACAGGGCGAGGTGTGCTGCTTTGTCGAAATGCGGAAAAGGCGGCGGCGCAGTTTCGGCGGGTCTGAGCAGCGCATAGATGCCGCCGGCAAACCACAATGCGGAAAGCATGGCAAAGCGGTTGCGCGGCAGCTTCATGCCGCCTCCTCGTCCAGCCACGTTTGGCAGATTTTGGACAGGCGCAGGAATTTGCCGCCGCGTGCGGCAAGTATGTCGCGCCATTGTGCCACTTCTTCGGCAGACGGTGCGTCGTCGATGCTGCATTCGTACAGCAGGAAATCGAGGGTTTCTTCGATGACGGGGATGGATTCGGTTTGGATAAGCTGCTTGAGTTCGGTCATGACTGTTCGGATATGGAAATCGGGAAATGCCGTCTGAAAGGGCTTCAGACGGCATCGGGTCATTTGCTGTGCAGGAAGCGCGTTGCCTCTTCCCATTTGCCGGAAATGATGTCGGGTATGGCCTGCAGGGATTTGGCGATGGCATCGTCAATCTGTCGGCGGTGTTCCGCGCTCGGTTTGTTCAAGACGTAGCCGACGACGAGGTTGCGGTCGCCCGGGTGGTCGATACCGAGGCGCAGGCGGTAATAGTCTGCCGTGCCGAGTTTTGCCTGAATGTCTTTCAACCCATTGTGTCCGCCGTTGCCGCCGCCGAGTTTGAACTTAATCCTGCCGCAAGGAATGTCGAGTTCGTCGTGGACGACGAGAATTTCTTCGGGTTTGATTTTGTAGAACTGCGCAAGCGCGGCAACTGCCTGTCCGGAACGGTTCATAAACGTGGCCGGCTTGAGCAGCCAGACATCGCCGTCGGGCAGGGCGGCACGGGCGACTTCGCCGAAGAATTTTTTTTCTTCTTTAAACGAAGCCTTCCATTTCCACGCCAGTTCGTCGAGGAACCAAAAACCCGCATTGTGGCGGGTCTGTTCGTATTCTTTGCCGGGATTGCCCAAGCCGACAACCATTTTGATTTTGTTTGGCATGATATTTTCCGTGTTTCTGTCGAATTCCGTCTGAAGGCTTCAGACGGCATGGTTATTCTTCTTGATTTTGAACGCGTTTGCGGCGCGCTTCTTTGGGATCGATCAACAGCGGGCGGTACACTTCGATGCGGTCGCCGTCGCGCAGCGGCGTGTCGTCTTTGACTGCCTTGCCGAAAATACCCAAGGGGGCGGAATGCAGGTCGAGGTCTGTAAAGATTTCGTCCAAACCGCTTTTCAGTGCGGCCGCACGGATACGGGTTCCTTCCTCGACTTGCATGTTTTTCAAAACCTGCTTGTCAGACAGTCCGTACACGATTTCAATTTCAAGCATAACGGCGGTCTGCCTCTTTGACGAACGCTTCGACCAATGTGGAGGAAAGATGGCTGAATACGGGGGAAATTAAGGCGGATAAGACGGCATTGGAAAAATCGTATTCAAGGTTGAATTCGATTTTGCACATATCGTCGCCCAAATCGATGAACTTCCATGTCCCGCGCAGGGTTTTGAACGGTCCGTCAAGCAAATCCATACGGATTTCCTTGCCGGGTATGTTGCGGTTGTGCGTGGCGAATGATTGGCGAACGTGCATATAGTCCATAAACAGCCGCGCCTTCAGTTCGTTGCCGCTACGCCCGATGACCTCGGTTTTGCTGTACCACGGCAGAAAGTGCGGGTAATCCTCAACCTTATCGACCAGCTCGAACATTTTGTCCGCGCCGTGCAGCACCAAGATGTTTTTTTCAACTTTTTTCACAGGCATCACCAATGCGGGCGTGTATTTGAAGGGCGGTATTATAGCGGTTTAATTTTAAACCGGTACAGCCTTGCCCGTTCTGATTTCAATTTAAACCGCCATATCGCAGATTCGCAAAAACCGATACGGCTTTGGCGTTTCAGACGGCATTGGGCGAAAAATGCCGTCTGAAAACGGGATGGGAAAACGGCAGCTTGCGGGCTGCCGTTTGTTCGGGGAGTTAAGCCTTGTTTTCAGGCTGCTGCTCGGACTCTATCGAAGCGGTGTCTGCCGGGGCAGGTGCTTCGGTTTCTTCCCGAGCCGGAGCGTGCGGCACGTTATTTTCCGCCGCGTCCGCATTCTCGCGCAGGTTGTGGCTATAATCCTTGGGCGGACTGGGTTGTTTGCCCGCCATAATTTCCAGTACCTGATCGCGGTCGATGGTTTCCCATTCCATCAGGGCTTTGCACATCGTTTCCATCTTGTCGCGGTTTTCATCCAGGATTTTGTAGGCGATTTGGTATTGCTCGTCCAAAATCCGGCGGATTTCCGCGTCGATGTCCTGCTGGGTTTTCTCGGAAATGTTTTGCGAACGGGTTACGCTGCGTCCCAAGAAGACTTCGCCTTCGTTTTCCGCATAAACCATCACGCCCATTTTGTCGCTCATGCCGTAGCGCGTTACCATCTCGCGCGCCATTTGGGTTGCGCGTTCAAAGTCGTTTGATGCGCCGGTGGAGATGCGTCCGACAAAAATATCTTCGGCAATCCGTCCGCCGAACAGGATGGAGAGCTGGCTCAACAACTGATCTTTATACATACTGATGCGGTCGCGTTCGGGAAGCTGCCAAGTCAGACCCAGCGCACGTCCGCGCGGCATAATGGTTACTTTGTGGACGGGGTCGGTAAAGGGCAGGCTTTCGGCAACAATCGCGTGTCCGGATTCATGATACGCCGTCGCACGTTTTTCGTCTTCGTGCATCACCATACTGCGGCGTTCCGGGCCCATATAGATTTTGTCTTTGGCATCTTCAAAATCGCTCTGATCGACTTTGACTTTGTTGCGGCGGCCGGCAAACAGGGCGGCTTCGTTGACCAGGTTCGCCAAATCCGCGCCGGAAAAACCCGGCGTGCCGCGCGCGAGGGACAATAAATCCACAGATTCGTCCAAAGGCACTTTTTTGGAATGGACGTTCAAAATCTGTTCGCGCCCCCGGATATCGGGCAGGGGGACGACCACTTGGCGGTCGAAGCGGCCGGGCCGCTGCAATGCCGGATCGAGTACGTCGGGACGGTTGGTTGCCGCAATGACGATGACGGTTTGGTTGCTCTCAAAACCGTCCATTTCAACCAACAATTGGTTTAATGTTTGCTCGCGCTCATCATTGCCGCCGCCCAATCCTGCGCCGCGTTGGCGGCCTACTGCGTCGATTTCATCAATAAAGATGATACAGGGAGCGTTTTTCTTCGCCTGCTCGAACATATCGCGGACGCGGCTCGCACCGACACCGACGAACATTTCGACAAAGTCGGAACCTGAAATGCTGAAGAACGGCACACCGGCTTCGCCTGCAATGGCTTTTGCCAAAAGCGTCTTACCCGTTCCCGGGCTGCCCGCCAGCAGGATGCCGCGCGGCACGCGACCGCCGAGGCTTTGATAGCGGTTCGGCGCTTTCAGGTAATCGACGATTTCCTGCACTTCTTCTTTGGCTTCGTCGCAGCCGGCGACATCGGCAAAGGTCACTTTGTTGGCATCTTTGTCCAGCAGGCGCGCACGGCTTTTGCCGAATGAGAATGCGCCGCCTTTTCCGCCGCCGCCCGTCTGCATACGCATAAAGTAGAACCACGCGCCGATCAGCAACAATACGGGCAGCAGGCTGTAAAACAGGGCAGCCAGCGCGCTCGGTTTTTCTTCCGGCGTTACTTTTACGCGGACGTTTTTGTCTAAAAGCGTTTTGATTAAATTGTCGTCTAAAGGCGCATTGGTGAAAAATGTGCTTTTGTCGGTGCGCTCGCCCTTAATCAGGTAGCCGCTGACGACGGATCCTTCGATATTGACGCCGGATACTTCGCCGTTGTTGACCTGTCGGATGAACTGCGAATATTCGATTTGCCCGTTGTCTTCTTTTTTACGGTCTAAAGCGTTGAACGCAGCCATCAGGCCGATACCCAAGGCGACCCAGACAAGGATTGATTTAAAGGTGTTCCCCACTTAGCCAAGCTCCATAATTGAGGTGTAAAACGGAAATGATTGTAAAGCACGCCGTCTGTATTGTCAGCGTTTATTTTTGCCCAATAAATAAATCTCACTGGAGCGATTGCGCGAGGCTTCGGGTTTGCGCGTCTGCACCGTGCCGAAAATTGCGCGCATGGCCGCCATGTATTCCTGATAGCCTGCTCCCTGAAAGACTTTGACTAAAAAGCTGCCGCCGGTTTTCAGGTGTTGCGAGGCGAAGTCCAAAGCCAGTTCGCACAAATAAAAGCTGCGCGCCTGATCGCTTACGGCATTGCCCGACATATTGGGCGCCATATCGCAGATTACAAGGTCTAAGGGGCGGTTGTTTAATAAGCCTTCAAATTGCGCCAAAACGTCGTTTTCCCTGAAGTCGCCTTGAATGAAGGATACGCCGTTTACGGCTTCCATGGGCAGGATGTCCAAAGCGAATACCGCGCCGGAAGTACCCGTCAGCTTGGCGGCAACCTGCGACCAGCTTCCCGGCGCGCTGCCCAAGTCGGCAAGTACCGTGCCGGGTTTGATTAGTTTGTCTTTTTCGTTGATTTCCAGCAGTTTGTATGCGGCGCGGGCGCGGTATCCGTCTTTTTGCGCCATATGGACGTAGTGATCGTTGACGTGTTCGTGCAGCCACGCTTTTGAGGACTTGGAACGTGCGGACATAATGCTTTACGGGTCGGAATGGAAACCGCGTATTGTACGTTAATTTTGCCCCTGCTGCGCCAAATCGCGTACAATGGGGCATTATTCTTTATGGTTCAAGCAGTAGGAAAATGACTGATACAAAATTAAATACCAAAGAAATTTTGGAATTGAAAGCGCGCGCGCATCATTTGAACCCCGTCGTGATGGTCGGGCAGCAGGGTCTGACGGATTCCGTCATCAGGGAAACCGATGTCGCGCTGACGGCGCACGAGTTGATTAAGGTGCGCGTGTTCGGCGACGACCGTGCCGAACGTGTCGAAATCTGTAATGCCTTGTGTGAGGCGGTTGACGCGCAACTGATCCAACATATCGGGAAACTTTTGGTATTGTGGCGTAAGAATATCGAAGCCTGATTTTAGGGGCGGTATGTCGAAACAGCCGTTTTTCGGTGTTGCGGAGACGGTTGTCCGTATATCTGCCCGATGCCGTCTGCAAGTGTTTTTGTGTTGCAGGTTTCATATGGTTTGAGTGATTTGCAGGATGATTGGAGGGATGTTATGCAGTTTCCTTACCGCAATGTTCCGGCTTCGCGTATGCGCCGTATGCGCAGGGACGATTTTTCACGTCGCCTGATGCGCGAGCATACGCTGACTGCCGATGATTTGATTTATCCGGTGTTCGTATTGGAGGGATCGGTGCGCGAGGAGGATGTGCCTTCTATGCCGGGCGTGAAGCGTCAAAGTTTGGACAGGCTGCTGTTTACGGCGGAAGAGGCGGTGAAGCTCGGTATTCCGATGCTGGCACTGTTCCCCGTGGTTACGGCAAACAAAACCGAGCGTGCGGAGGAGGCGTACAATCCCGAAGGACTCGTGCCGGCAGCCGTCCGCGCCTTGCGCGAGAGATTTCCCGAACTGGGCATTATGACGGATGTTGCGCTCGATCCTTATACGGTTCACGGTCAGGACGGGCTGACGGACGAAAACGGTTATGTGATGAACGATGAAACCGTCGAGGTTTTGGTCAAGCAGGCTTTGTGCCACGCTGAAGCGGGTGCGCAGGTCGTTGCCCCTTCCGATATGATGGACGGGCGTATCGGTGCGATTCGCGAGGCTTTGGAGGATGCCGGGCATATCCATACGCGGATTATGGCGTATTCTGCCAAATATGCTTCTGCATTCTACGGCCCGTTCCGCGATGCGGTGGGCAGTTCGGGCAATTTGGGCAAGGCAGATAAAAAGACCTACCAGATGAATCCGGCAAATACCGATGAGGCGTTGCACGAAGTGGCGTTGGACATTCAGGAAGGTGCGGATATGGTGATGGTCAAGCCCGGTTTGCCGTATTTGGACGTTGTCCGCCGCGTGAAGGACGAGTTCGGTGTGCCGACTTATGCCTATCAGGTTTCGGGCGAATATGCGATGCTGCAGGCGGCGGTTGCCAACGGCTGGCTGGACGGCGGCAAAGTGGTTTTGGAAAGCCTGCTGGCATTCAAACGTGCGGGTGCGGACGGTATCTTAACTTATTACGCCATTGAGGCGGCAAAGATGCTGAAGCGTTGATATTTGATTCGCAATATTGAAATGCCGTCTGAAACTATGGTTTCAGACGGCATTTTGCGTGGATTATACAGTCGTATCCAGTGCGGCAGAAATATCGTTCCAAATATCATCTACATCTTCGATACCGACAGAGAAACGCAGCAGGCCGAGTTTGATGCCCATTTCCATTTTCACATCATGCGGCACGCCACTGTGGGATTGGGAATAGCAATGGTTGACCAAACTTTCCACGCCGCCGAGGCTGGAAGCCATTTTGACCAGTTTCATGTTTTTAATCACGTTATTGGTCGCTTCACGCGTGTCGTTTTTGAGATAAACCGTAACCACGCCGCCGATACCTTTGGGCATTTGTGTTTTCGCCAGTTCGTAATGCTCGTGCGACGGCAGGCCGGGATAGAACACTTTTTCAATGGCAGGATGGGCTTCCAAACGGCGCGCGATTTCGAGTGCGTTTTGGCAATGGGCGTTCATGCGCAGAGCCAGCGTTTTAATACCGCGCAACACCAGCCAGCAGTCCATCGGGCCTGCAATCGCACCGGTATGCACCATCATGTCGTGCAAAGGCTGCGCCAGCTCTTTGGTTTTGGCTACGACGATGCCCATCAATACGTCGGAATGGCCGCACAAATATTTGGTAGCGGAATGGAACACAAAATCGCAACCCATATCCAAGGGCTGTTGCAGATACGGTGTGGCAAAAGTGTTATCGATACCGACCAGCGCACCGGCTGCTTTGGCTTTCGTGGCAAGCGCTTTGATGTCTACCAAGCGCAAAAGCGGATTGGACGGCGTTTCCAGCCAAACCAGTTTGACATTGTGCGCTTTAAGCAGCTCGTCCAAATTATCCGGATTGCCCAAATCGGCAAAAACAACGTTCACCCCCCATTTTTGATAAACATCGACCAATAAATCATAAGCGCCGCCGTAAATATCGGCGACGGCGACAATGGTATCGCCCGGGCACAGGAAAGTACGCCACACGGCATCAATCCCCGCCATACCGCTGGAAAACGCAAAGCCGACCGCACCGTGTTCCAAATCGGCAACGGTATCTTCCAATACCTGACGGGTCGGGTTGCTCAGGCGCGAGTAGCGGTAAGGTACATTTTCGCCAATCTCGTGCAACGCGAACATACTGTTTTGATAAATCGGCGGCATCAGCGCGCGGTTGTGTTCGTCGCAATCGTAGCTGGAATGAATGGCTTTCGTGGCGAATTTCATTTGGTCTCTGCCTATGTAGATGTGAATAATCGAAGATTTTATCACTATCTGAAAAATAGAAACAATCAATGCAGCTGCTAAAAGCGAGTGATATAATCTCGCATTTACAGATTGACGGTATATTCTCCGGCGGAAACGCCATACCATGCACACATCTCAACAATTACATGAATATTAAGGAAAAACAACTCATGAACACTATTGCAGACGTGCAATCCAGCCGAGATTTGCGCAATCTGCCGATCAATCAGGTCGGTATCAAAGACCTGCGCTTTCCGATTACCCTGCAAACTGCAGAGGGCATCCAGTCCACCGTTGCCCGTCTGACCATGACGGTTTACCTGCCTGCCGAGCAGAAGGGGACGCATATGTCGCGTTTTGTCGCATTGATGGAGCAACATGCCGAAGCCTTGGATTTTGCACAATTGCATAGGCTGACTGCCGAAATGGTCGCGCTTTTGGACTCCTACTCTGGCAAAATCAGCATTTCTTTCCCATTTTTCCGCAAGAAAACCGCCCCAGTTTCCGGTATTCAGTCTTTACTGGATTATGATGTCTGTCTCACGGGCGAAATCAAAGACGGGGCATACGGCCACAGTATGAAGGTCATGATTCCCGTAACCTCGCTTTGCCCGTGTTCCAAAGAAATTTCCCAATATGGCGCGCATAATCAGCGTTCGCACGTTACCGTCAGCCTGACTGCCGATGCCGAAGTCGGTATCGAGGAAGTCATCGATTATGTGGAGGCGCAGGCGAGCTGCCAACTCTACGGCCTGCTCAAACGCCCCGATGAAAAATACGTTACCGAAAAGGCCTACGAAAATCCGAAATTCGTGGAAGATATGGTGCGCGATGTCGCTACTTCGCTGATTGCCGACAAACGCATCAAGAGTTTCGTCGTCGAGAGCGAGAATTTCGAATCTATCCACAACCATTCGGCTTATGCCTATATCGCCTACCCGTAGGCGCGTTTGCGATGCCCAAATGCCGTCTGAAGGGCGTTTAGGCGGCATTTGTGAATCTGTCGCCGCTTTACTTTCCCGGCTGTCGAGGAATGGGCAGAATCCGGATAAAGCCCGACGGCGGGGCGGCTTGTATGGTGCGGCAGAGCCGTATCGGTTTGAAATCAATTTGCAATACAAGTAATAAAAGGATGCACTATGACGGTATTAGACAGAGAGCAGATCCTATCCGCATTTAAAAACCGCAAGTCGTGCCGGCATTACGATGCGGCACGCAAAATCAGTGCCGAGGATTTTCAGTTTATTTTAGAACTCGGGCGTTTGTCACCCAGTTCGGTCGGTTCGGAGCCTTGGCAGTTTGTTGTAGTTCAAAACCCTGAAATCCGACAGGTCATCAAGCCGTTTTCTTGGGGTATGGCGGATGCTTTGGATACCGCCAGTCATTTGGTGGTGTTTTTGGCGAAGAAAAATGCCCGCTTCGACAGCCCGTTTATGTTGGAAAGCCTCAAACGGCGCGGCGTTACCGAACCGGATGCCGTAGAAAAATCTTTGGCGAGGTATCGGGCGTTTCAAGCCGACGACATCAAGATTTTGGACGATTCGCGCGCCTTGTTTGACTGGTGTTGCCGCCAGACCTATATCGCGTTAGCCAACATGATGACGGGTGCCGCTATGGCAGGTATCGATTCCTGTCCGGTGGAAGGTTTCAATTATGCCGATATGGAACGCGTATTGTCCGGGCAGTTCGGTTTGTTCGATGCGGCAGAATGGGGCGTGTCCGTTGCCGCGACATTCGGCTACCGAGTTCAGGAAATCGCCACGAAAGCGCGCAGGCCCTTGGAAGAAACCGTTATTTGGGCATAAGGCAATGCCGTCTGAAAACGCAAGGATTTTCAGACGGCATTTTTATGCTTATTTAAAACGATTCGCCGGGAGTAAGATAACGCCATTTGCCGGGCGGCAGCCTGCCGAGTTTGACCTTGCCCATCCTGATGCGTTTCAGCCCGACGACGCGCAGTCCGACCAGCTCGCACATACGGCGGATTTGCCGCTTTTTACCTTGTTTCAATACGAAACGCAGTTGGTCTTCGTTTTGCCATTCTACTTTGGCGGGACGCAGTTTCTCACCGTCCAAACTCAATCCGTGATTCAGTAAGGCAAGTCCTTTTTCGTCCAATTTGCCGCGCACGCGCACCAAATATTCTTTTTCACTGCCGCTGTTTTCGCCGATAAGCTGTTTGGCGATACGGCCGTCTTGCGTCAACACCAGCAATCCGACTGAATCGATATCGAGTCTGCCAGCGGGGGCAAGACCGATTTTGTGTTTCGGATCGAAACGGATGCGGCTGGTGTCGCCTTCCCAGCGATTTTCAGGGGTAATCAGTTCGGCGGCGGATTTATAGCCTTTTTCCGCTTGTGCGCTGACATAGCCGACGGGTTTGTTCAACAGGATGGTAATGCGTGCTGCCTGCTGTTCGTGGGCTTTCTTGTTCAGTTCGATACGGTCTGCCGGTGAAACTTTCTGACCGAGTACGGCGGTTTTGCCGTTGACCGTTACCCAGCCCTGTTCGATATAGCCGTCGGCTTCGCGGCGTGAACAAAGCCCGAGTTGCGCCATGCGTTTGGAGAGGCGTATGGTATCTTCTGTATGGTCGGAGGAAATTTTGGAATTCATGGGTACTTTCGGGTAAAGGCCCGCTTAGACTAATTGCTCGCCCCAGTGCAGTTTTTGGCGCAGGGTTTTGAAATATTGGTAGTCGGTCGGGTGTAGGATGCGTAAGGGATTGTGGTAGCGGCGGATGATGATGCGGTCGAGGTTTTGTACGTCGATGAAGGATTGTCCGTCGAAATGAACGCGGGCGTCGCCGCTTTGGGTAACGAGGATTTCGATTTCAGATGCGTCGGAAATAGCGATGGGGCGGTTGGTCATGGATTGCGGACAGATGGGTACGAGCGTGAAGGCGTGTAATCCTGCCTGCATGATGGGGCCGCCGGCGGCAAGCGAATAGGCGGTCGATCCGGTGGGGGTGGAGACAATCAGCCCGTCCGAACGTTGTGTATAGACGAATTCCTGATTAACGAAGACTTCAAATTCAATCATCTGTCCGGCACCGCTGCGCGAGAGGACGGCATCGTTGAGGGCGAGGGCGCGTTCGGCGGTTTTGCCTTCGCGGATCAGTGCGGCTTCAATCAGGATGCGCTCTTCGGCAAGGTATTTCCCTTCTAAAACGGGCAATAGCTTGTCCGTCATATATTCGCGGGGAACTTGGGTCAGGAAGCCCAAATGACCTTGGTTGATGCCGATAATCGGAACGGCGCGCGGGGCGATTTCGCGGGCGGCAGAGAGAAAGGTGCCGTCTCCGCCTAAGACGGCGACTAGGTCGCAGTATTGCCCCAGTTCGGTCTTGTTGACGATGTGGCAGCCGCCGGTGTCTTGGGTATAGATGCAGCCTTCCTTTATGCCGACTTCGTCGAGATAGACGGTAAAGCCGTGCTGCTTCAAAAAGGTAATCAGTGTGTGTGCAGTATCTTGGATGTCGGGCGTGTTGGGGCGGGTTACGATGCCGATGTTGTGAAAAGGGCTGTTCATGTCGGATGCCGTCTGAAGGTTAGTCTATCCAAATGTCGCGTTCGAGCCTGTCGAGGCGTTCGTTGAGGCGTTCCACGCCGTCGCGCAGTCTGCTTATTTCGTCGAGGCAGCCAGCAAGGGCTTCGCCGCCGATGTTTGCGGACTCGGGTTCGCGGGAAAATCCGCCGATTTGTCCGGCTATGCTTTTACCGATTTGTTTGATGCTGTGTCCGATGTCGGCGGCACGGCTGCCGATGCCGTCTTGAGTGTCGAAAATCCGTGCCAATTCGTCCGATGCGCGGGAACGCAGGCTGCCGAGCAGGGACAGTACCGCGATGCCGAGGATGAGGTCGCCTTCGAGCCCGATGTCGCCCGCCCCGGGTTCGCCGCCTTGGAGGATTTTTTGTATCGCGCTGTCGCGGAAGGTAATTTCGGTGTCTGCAAAGCCGTTTCCCGCCGCGAGCAAACCGTCTTCCGTGATGCGTCCCGCCAGTTTCAGCCCGGCAATGTTCAGGGTCAGTGTTTTGCCTGCAAAGGCGGCAAGTTCCGAGCGGCTGTCCGGGCTTTGCAGAATCAGGCGGTTGATGATGGGGAGGAGGGCGGACATATTTTCTGATTGGGGCGGAGAATGCCTGTTTGTTGCTGTTGCCGCTTATTTTACAGGCTTAAGCCGTTATCGCAAACGGTACGGATGATTTTGCCCCGGCTGTCGTCGGGTGCGAAATCGGGAGCCGGCAAGCCGAGTTTGGCGGCTTCTTCCGTATAGAATTCGCGTCGTGTCGGGTGGCGCGGTTCGATAATGTTTTTCAGCCGCCTGCCGCCGGGTTTGAATGCCGTCTGAAACAGGGTTCCGACGGCGATGTCGCGGTGGACGATATTGACGGGCCGGTTGCCGCCCGGGATGTTTTGCTTTTGAACAAGGCGGCTGACGGGATGGCGTTCGGCGCAATAAAGCCCGCCCAGCCGCAGGATGTCGATGTTCGGAACGCCGCTGTCGAGCAGGTGTTGTTCGGCGGCGAGGATTTGTCGGGCGGACTCGGTTTGCGGATCGGGTAGGGCGGTTTCGTCGCATTCGCGCGCTGTATCGCCGTAAACGCTGGTACTGCTTGTGAAAATCAGGTGTTGCACGTTGCACGCCCGGGCAAGTTCTGCCCATTGTTTGACGGTGTCGGCGTAATGCGTCAGAGAGGAGGGCGGCAGCAGGAAGAACCAGACGGGTTTGTCGGCGTGGTGCCGCCACAATGCCGTCTGAAAGGCGCCGGTGCTGCCGAGGTCGATGGTGTCGAGGTGTATGGGCAGGTTGATATCGTCCGAAGTCAGGCTGCGCTTGACGGCGGAAACGCGGCTGCCGTGTCCGTAAAACTTTTGTGCCAGCGGCAGGCCGAGATAGCCTAGGCCCGTGATGGAGATATGGGGCGGGGGAACTGTGCTCATTCGCTGATACCGTCGGGCAAGTGCCGTCTGAAAACTGATTCGGACATTATGGGTTTACAGGTTGCCGTTGCCGATTTTCCGGTCGTATTCCGCGCGGTGTTCGGGCAAAAGATAAGGGCGCAGGAGGCTTAAGGTACGACGGACGCCGCGTGCTTTGGAGTCTTCGGTCAGCTTGGTGCGTCCGCGCAGCGAGCTGTCGAAGTCGAACCAGTATTTCGTGATCATCCACATATTGACGGCGAGGTCGTTCATAGCGGTTTGGTCGGCTTGGATGATGTTTAATCCGTTGAGCTGGGTGAGCAGCTTGACCAAGAGCGGGGAGACTTTGGCTTGCGTGAAGGTATTGTGTTCGCCCAACAATTCGGCACTGCGCGCAAGCAGGGTGTTCACGTCGCTAAAGAGGAAACGGTATTCCCACATCACGTCGTAAATGCCCGCCATATAGTTGATGGAGTCTTCCACATCAGACGGCAACACGGCTTCGTTGAGGTATTCCAGCAGGGCTTCGCTGTAACGTTTGAACAGTTGGACGATGATTTCGTCTTTGTTGCGGAAGTGGTAATAGAGATTGCCCGGACTGATGCCCAAATGCGCCGCGATATGGTTGGTGCTGATGTTGCGCTCGCCTTCCTCGTTGAACAAGGCGAGGCCGGCATCGATGATGCGTGTGTAGGTATTGATTTTGGCGGTGCGGGTCACGGGCATACTCCTTGGATTTACAGGCTGTACGAGGCAGGCAGCCAATTAGGTTCAGCGTGCAATTCTACCTGAAACCGAGCAAATACTGTAAATTTGATGTGTTGCGCCAACTGCCAAACATCGTTTGCCGAGGCATTGTTTTTGTTCACCAAAACCAAAGCCTGTTTGTCGTGTACCGCCGCGCCGCCGATTTGAAAGCCTTTCAGACGGCATTGGTCGATCAGCCAACCTGCCGCAAGCTTGACCGAACCGTCCGGCTGCGGATAATGCGGCATATCGGGATGCTGCTGCAACAGGGCGGCGGCTTTTTCCGCGCCGACGACGGGGTTTTTAAAGAAACTGCCGACATTGCCCAAAATGCCCGGATCGGGCAGTTTGCGGCGGCGGACGGCGCACACCGCATTGGAAACGTCTTTCGCCGTTATTTCCCTGCCGGCGCACCGTTCGGCAACCGCTGCCGCCAAATCGCCGTAGCCCAAGTTCGGCACAAAATGCTCTTTTAATGCAAACACAACCGAAACAATCACATAACGCCCTTTGCCTTCCTGCTTGAACAGGCTTTCTCGGTAGGCGAAGCGGCAATCGGCATTGGCAAGCTCGACAAAGGTTTCCGTATCCAAATCGAAGCAGCGCACGCTGTGAATCACGTCTTTCGCTTCCACGCCGTATGCACCGATGTTCTGCACGGGCGACGCGCCGACCGTACCCGGAATCAGGCTCAGGTTTTCCAGACCGTTCAAGCCCAGCGCGACGGTGTGCAGGACAAAATCGTGCCAGATTTCGCCCGCCTGCGCTTCGATGTACACAAGGCCGTCTGAACGTGCAATCTCGCGTATGCCTTTGTTTTCCATATGGACGACCAGTCCGGCGTAATCCTGCATCAAAATGATGTTGCTGCCGCCGCCGAGCCATAAAACGGTATTGCGGTCGAACTCGGGCAGTCGGACGATGTCGCGCAACTCGTCGGCGTGTTCGAGCGCGATAAAGGCTTGGGCTTGGGCGCGAAGACCGAAAGTGTTGTAGGGGGTGAGGTCGGTTTGGTATTGGGTAGGTTGCATGGGTTTAAACTTTAAAATGGGTATTGTCAGTGGCGGGCTTCAGTTCATTGTTTCGATATTTTAATCGGCGGAGTTTTCAGACGGCCTTATGCGATCTGACCATCTCCCTGCTGCACAATTCCAAGCACCACACCAAGGCGATGGCTGCGATGGTGAGCGAGGCAATCAATGCTGTCCAGAAGCCGTAAATGCCCATACCGAAACGGTAGGCGAGTAGGTAGCCCGGCAGCAGGCCGCAGCCCCAGAAGGCGGCGGCGTGGATGAACATCGGCACTTTTGTGATTTTGTAGCCGCGCAGGGCATAGGACGCGATACATTGGGTGAAGTCTGCCGGTTGGAACAAGCCGGCAAACAGCAGGACGGTGGCGGCGATGCTTAAAACCGCCGGATCATTGCTGTACATACTTACCAGCGGCGAACGGAATAATACCAAAGAAAGCACGGTAATCACGGCGAGCATCCAACCCAACGCCAGCGACACGCCCGAAATATAACGCGCCCGCGAAAATTCGCGCCGTCCTAATGAAAAGCCGATGCGCACCGTCCCTGCCGAGCCGACGCTTTGCGGAATCATATAGAGAATCCCCGACAAACTGATGCCGACCTGCTGCGCCGCCACATAATCTTCGCCGAAGGGCGCGATCAAGAACACGATAAACGAAAACGCGCTGGCTTCCAAAAAATAAGACAGTCCGATGGGCGCGCCGATTTTCCAAATCTGTTTGAACACCGCCCAATCCGGTTTGCCGAATTTTGCCGTCAGTCCGAACGGGTGGAAGAATTTTTCCTTGGCGATATAAATCCACAATGCCAGCGCGCTGAACCAAAACACCGCCATCGTCGCCAACCCGCAGCCCGCACCGCCCAAAGCGGGCATACCGAATTTGCTGTAAACGAAAATATAGTTCAGCGGCACATTCAACACAAACGCCGCGAAGCTGACCAACATAATCAGGCGCGGGCGGTTCAGGCTGGAAGCGTAGGCGTGCAGCGCGCGGTGTACCATTGCCGCCGGCATCGCCAAGCTGGTGAACAACATATACTGCGCCATCGTGCCTTCCACATAATCGCTCAAGGTCAACCAGTTGCGGAACGGCGTAATCGCCGCCCACATCAATACCATGCCGAAAATCCCCAAAAACAGCCCGAACCAAATCCCCTGCCGCCCCGTTTCGCCCACGTCGCTGGTTTTACTCGCGCCGTAAAGCTGGGCAATCATTGGGTTCAGCGCCGCCATAATGCCCATAAAGGTAATATAAACCGTGGCAAACGCGCTGCTGCCCAAAGCCACCGCAGCCAAGTCCTCCTTACCCGCACCGCCCGCCATCACGGTATCGACGAAACCGATGCCCACCTGCGCGACCTGCGCCAACAGCATGGGTAGGGCAAGGGCGGTCAGCAGGCGGATTTCTTTCAGGAAGACGGAAAAGGAAAAGCGGTTGAGATCGAGTAGCATAAGTGTTCAATCAACAAAAATGCCGTCTGAAACAAAAAACGGCAGCGGGGAGTGATGAGAAATAATGGTGCACATTATATCGTAAAAAAATGTCGTGCCGTCAGACGGTGGATACAGGGTATAAAAGTATATTCAGATTGTGTGTATTTTATGGTAAAGTTTGGTTTTAACGACTTGACGGCATTGAGCCGTCGGACAGGGGCTGTTCGGATTCTGAATCGGAAGGAAGCATCGCCGTTTTGACAGCGGCGTGATGCGTTGCGGCAAAGATGCCGTCTGATTGCGGATCGGGCAGCCTTTTGTGTTTACAGGATAAAATAGAAGGCAGATTCTCATGCAGACATGGCAGCTTCCGGAACATATCGCCGACGTACTGCCCACGAACGCGCGGCAGCTTGAAAGCGCGAGGGAGCAGTTGTTGGCACTGTTCCGCGTACACGGTTATGAACTGGTACAGCCTCCGCTGATGGAGTACGCACATTCCCTGCTGACGCATATCGATGCGGGGCTTTCCCTGAAAACCATTTTGGTAACGGACAGGCTCAGCGGCAGGCAGTTGGGCATACGCGCCGACATCACGCCGCAGGTGGCGCGTATCGATGCCCATCTTTTGTCCGCCAACCAAGGGATTAACCGGTTGTGTTATGCCGGTTCGGTGTTGCACGCGCAGTCCGACGGTCTGCTGAATATGCGCGAACCCTTGCAGGCAGGGGCGGAAATGTACGGTTTTGCCGACATCCGTGGCGACATCGAGCTGATAGACCTGATGCTGAAAAGCATGAAAATTGCCGATATGGGCAAAGTACTGCTTTCGCTGGGGCATATCGGTATATTCCGCGCCTTGTCCGATGCGGCGCATTTGGATGCGGGGCAGTCCGCAACGCTGCTTGCCTTGATGCAGGATAAAGATACCGGGGCGGTCGAAGCGCAGGTCAAGGCTTGGAAGCTGGACGGTATGTGGGCAAAAGCATTCTCGCTGCTGCCGCGCCTGTACGGCAGGCGTGAAGTGTTGTCCGACGCGCGCGGACGGTTGCCGGATTTGTCGGCGGTCGGCAGCGCGTTGGACGAATTGCAGGCGGTGTGCGACGCATTTCCTGATAATGAAATCCATATCGACTTGTCCGAGCTGCGCGTCGACAATTACCACACGGGCTTGCTGTATGCCGCCTATGCCGCCGATTTCCACGACGCGGTCGCGCGCGGCGGGCGTTATGACGGATTGGGCGGATATTTCGGCAGGGCGCGCCCGGCAACGGGATTCAGTTTCGACTTGCGCAGCTTTATCGGGCGTTTGCCCGCCATCGAACGGCAGCCCGCCGTGTTGGTCGATGCGGAAGATGCCGAAGCGGCGTGCGAAGCGGTCGAGGCCTTGCGTGAACAAGGGCAGTGTGTCGTGATCGACTACGGTATCGGACACAATGTTTCGGAAGAGCTTGCAGGCCGTCTGAAAAAGACGGACGGCGTTTGGCAGGTCGTGAAACGCTAAATACCCGTTCATAGCGGATGAAAGGCAAACCGGGGCGGGGCGCAAAGCCGTACCGGTTTGGGGATTCCCGTAATAATTTTTAATATCGATAGGTTATATGGCTATGGCTAAAAATGTTGTAGTAATCGGCGCACAGTGGGGCGACGAGGGTAAAGGTAAAATCGTTGACTGGCTGGCGGAAGAAGCCGGCGGCGTGGTGCGCTTCCAAGGCGGCCACAATGCGGGACATACCTTGGTTGTCGGCGGCAAAAAAACCATTTTGCGCCTGATTCCGAGCGGCATCCTGCACGAAGGCTTGGACTGCTTCATCGGTTCGGGCGTTGTCGTCTCCCCCGAAGCCCTGTTGGGCGAAATCGACGAGTTGAACGCGGCAGGCGTGAAAAACGTCGAAGGCCGTCTGAAAATCGCGCCGACCTGCCCGCTGATCCTGCCTTACCACATCGCGCTCGACCAAGCCCGAGAAGCATCGCGCGGCAAAGGAAAAATCGGCACGACCGGCCGCGGCATCGGCCCTGCCTACGAAGACAAAGTGGCACGCCGCGCCATCCGCGCCGTCGATTTGCTGCATCCTGAAAAATTGCGTGAAAAACTGGATGCCATCCTCGCTTATTACAACGTTCAATTGCAACATCTGCACAATGCCGAGCCGGTAAAAGCGGAAGACGTGATGGCGGTTATCGAAAAAGTTGCGCCGCGCATTACGCCGATGATTACCGACGTATCCCGCGTGTTGAACGAAAAAAACAAAAACGGCGAAAAACTGCTGTTTGAAGGCGCGCAAGGCACGCTGTTGGACATTGACTACGGCACTTACCCCTTCGTTACCTCTTCCAACTGCCTGGCGGGAGCCGCTTCCGCAGGCGCGGGCGTAGGCCCTCAAATGCTGGATTATGTTTTGGGCATCGTCAAAGCCTATACCACGCGCGTCGGTTCAGGCCCGTTCCCGACCGAATTGTTTGACGAAGTAGGCGCAGGTTTGGCAGAACGCGGACACGAATTCGGTTCCGTAACCGGTCGCGCACGCCGCTGCGGATGGTTTGATGCCGCCGCCCTGAAACGCTCCATCCAAGTCAACGGTATTTCCGGTATGTGCATCACCAAGCTGGACGTGATGGACGGTATTGAGAACATCAATATCTGTGTCGGCTACGAATTGCCCGACGGCAGCAAAACTGACATTCTGCCTTGCGGTTCCGATGCGGTAGAAGCCTGCAAGCCAATTTACGAAACCATGCCCGGTTGGAGCGAATCCACTTTCGGCGTGAAAAGCTACGACGCATTACCTGCCAATGCCAAAGCATATTTGAAACGTATCGAAGAAGTGTGCGGTGCGCCGGTAGCTATCGTCTCCACCGGCCCCGACCGCGAAGAAACGATTGTGCTGCATCATCCGTTCGCATAAGGTTTTGCAGTAAAAATGCCGTCTGAAGCCCTAATTGGTTTCAGACGGCATTTTTGCTGCCGTTTTATCTGATATTTTCTGTCCGGACACGGTTTGTCGGGGTATATCAATGCGGCGTATCTGGTACGGAAATGGATACGGTTGGGTGCCGGTATGGAAACCTGATGTTTTCAGACGGCATATACAAAAAAACCGTACTGCTTGTGCGTACGGTTTTTTTGTCGTTTCAAATCGGCTCAGAGCGATTTGAGGCGGGCAATGCGGTTGTCCAGTGAAGGGTGGGTGCTGAGCAGGGAGTCGCGCGTATCTCCGGCAATGCCCATTGCGTTCATTTCTTTGGGCAGGTCGACAGGATTGCCTTTAAGCCTTTGCAGGGCGGAAATCATTTTCGGTGCGCCGACCAGTTTTGCCGCCCCTGCATCGGCACGGTATTCACGCTGGCGGCTGAACCACATGACAATTAAGCTGGCAAGGAAGCCGAAGAGGATTTGGAATACCATGCTGACCAGTAAATAAGTTCCCTGGGATTGGCTGCCGTCGTTGTTCCGGGCAATCAAGTTGGCAATAATGCGCGACAGGAATACGACAAAGGTATTAACCACCCCTTGAATCAGCGTCAATGTCACCATATCGCCGTTGCCGACGTGTGCCATTTCGTGCGCCAACACCGCTTCCACCTCATCGCGTGTCATGTGGTCGAGCAAACCGGTGCTGACGGCGATCAGAGAGTTGTTTCTCGATGCGCCCGTGGCAAAGGCATTGGGTTCGGGAGAGTGGTAGATGGCGACTTCGGGCGTTTTCAGGTTCCATTGCCGCGCTTGGGCTTCGACAGTGTTCAAAAGCCAGGTTTCTTCTTCGGTGCGCGGTGTGTCGATAATTTCCGCGCCGACCGATTGTTTGGCGATGAATTTGGACATCAGCAGCGAAATAATCGAACCAGTGAAGCCGACGACGGCGGAATACGCCAACAGGCTGCCCGTGCCGCCCCGGCTGTTGATGCCCAGAACCGCCAAAACAATACTGATTACGACCAAAATAGCGATATTGGTAGCCAAAAACAGAAAAATGCGTTTCACGGATGTTCCTTTTTGGTAGGGTGTGATGTTTTAAAAGTTTTGGGGATTGTCCCAAAAAGTTGCAGCCTTGTGAATATTAAGCTCGGCAAAGGTATGCAAAACATTTGCTTGCAAATGGCAGTTTGTACAGTTGGTTTTTGAACTATTGTGCCAAGCCGTGTAGAATCGTAAACCATCTGTTTGATTCCAATAAACACATTTAAAAGGATCACTTCATGAAAGCATTACTTTTAGGCGCGCCGGGCGCGGGCAAAGGCACTCAGGCGCAATTCATCACCGCCGCGTTCGGCATTCCGCAAATCTCTACCGGCGATATGCTTCGCGCTGCGATTAAAGCAGGCACGCCGCTGGGTTTGGAAGCAAAAAAAATCATTGACGAAGGCGGTTTGGTACGCGACGACATCATCATCGGTATGGTCAAAGAACGCATCGCGCAAGACGACTGCAAAAACGGTTTCCTGTTCGACGGTTTCCCGCGCACGCTGGCACAAGCCGAAGCCATGGTTGAAGCCGGTGTGGATTTGGACGCGGTTGTTGAAATCGACGTACCCGACAGCGTGATTATCGACCGCATGAGCGGCCGCCGCGTGCATTTGGCTTCCGGTCGTACTTACCACGTTACCTACAATCCGCCTAAAGTTGAAGGCAAAGACGACGTAACCGGCGAAGACTTGATTCAGCGCGACGACGACAAAGAAGAAACCGTCAAAAAACGCCTTGCCGTGTACCACGAGCAAACCGAAGTGCTGGTCGATTTTTACAGCAAGCTGGAAGGCGAACACGCGCCTAAATACATCAAAGTCGACGGCACCCAAGCAGTAGAAGCCGTGAAAGCAGAAGTATTGAAAGGTTTGGGCAAATAAGTTTTGCCGAGTCGGAAATGCCGTCTGAAAAAATATTTTCAGACGGCATTTTGTGTATGAAAGCTGTTAAAATCGAAGTTGTAACCGTTTATCCGCAGGCATCTTATGAACCCCTTAATCTCCGACTTCCAAACCCAGCAACAACGCACCCCCGTCATCGTTGCCCTTGATTTTGCCAACGAAAAAGACACGCTCGGATTCGTCCGCAACCTTGATCCGACGTTGTGCCAAATCAAAATCGGCAAAGAGCTGTTTACCGCGACGGGGCGCAGTTTGGCGGAAAGCTTAATCAATCAAGGTCTCAAGCTTTTCCTCGATTTGAAATACCACGATATTCCCCACACCGTCGCGCAAGCCTGCAAAGTCGCTGCCGATATGGGCGTTTGGATGGTCGATATGCATGCCTCAGGCGGTCGCCGTATGATGGAAGCCGCAGCCGAAGCCGTTGCCGGATACGGCACGAAGCCGCTCTTAATCGGCGTAACCGTGTTGACCAGTATGGAACAAAGCGATTTGGCGGAAATCGGTTTGAACATCGCTCCCGAAGAACAAGTCATCCGTTTGGCGAAACTGGCGCAAAGTTCGGGCTTGGACGGAGTGGTCTGTTCCGCCCAAGAAGCCGCACCGTTACGCCGCGAGTTGGGACAAGATTTTGTCTTGGTAACGCCCGGTATCCGCTTGGACGTTGCTGGCAACAACGACGACCAACGCCGCATCATGACGCCCGCCGAAGCCTTGGCGGCAGGTTCAACCTATTTGGTAATGGGCCGCCCTGTAACCCAAGCCGCCGATCCGGTCGCCGTATTGCGCGAAGTGAACCGCGTGGCAAACGCTTAAGCATCAACAATTTTGATGCTGTTCAAAGAAACTGCCTTACTTTGATACGGTAGATAAATAACCAGAAAATTTCAGCTTAGAAAGGAATTTATCCGATGTCTCAATGTGGTTCAGATGTGAGCAATATTTTTGATTATGATGCATTTCCAGAAGATGATTTGCTTGTAAAGGATACCCCTGTTGGATGGTATGCAATCGTGTCGCATAAAATTGTCGAAGAGGGGCTTCCTATTAAATTTATGTATCGGGAACATCAAGGGGATTTACCATTTGATAGCGGATGGCGGGTATTTTCCGGAACAGAAGATAATGAATACACGAATAACCCTGATAACTTCTCCTTTCATAGTTTGACGCGGCTTACTCATTATCAAGCAGATGTTGGGGAGCTGTTTTGGGCGGATATAGGTAGCGTTTTTGAGAAAAAAGAAGGAGAGGATTGCTTTTCACCTGTTACCGATTGGTCTCCTTTTGACTTTGAAGAATAATAAAAAGCCGGATTTTATTATTAATCAGTAAATTTGCCAGATAATTACTGAGAATACAGTGAAGTTTTCACACACAAAAAACAACTTATTTTGGAGTGCATAAAATGCCCGCCAAGTTTCAACAAGAAACCCTCAAATCCCGTTTCGCACAAGCCAAAGTCCTGGTGGTCGGCGACGTGATGCTCGACCGCTATTGGTTTGGCGACGTGTCCCGAATTTCGCCCGAAGCCCCTGTTCCCGTAGCAAAAATCGGACGTATCGACCAACGCGCGGGCGGTGCGGCGAACGTTGCGCGCAACATCGCTTCGTTGGGCGGTAAAGCAGGGCTGTTGTCCGTAACCGGCAACGACGAAGCCGCCGACGCGCTCGACGCGCTGATGGTGCAGGACGGCGTCGCCTCCTATCTGATGCGCGACAAACAAATCGCCACCACCGTCAAACTGCGCGTCGTCGCCCGCAACCAGCAGCTTATCCGCCTTGATTTTGAAGAACATCCCAACCGCGAAGTATTGGAACAAATCAAGCGGAAATACCGCGAAATCTTGCCCGAATACGACGCAATTATTTTTTCAGACTACGGCAAAGGCGGTCTGTCGTACATCTCCGATATGATCGATTGGGCGAAACATGCAGGTAAAACCGTATTAATCGACCCCAAAGGCGACGATTACGAAAAATACGCCGGTGCAACCCTGATTACGCCCAACCGTGCCGAATTGAAAGAAGTGGTCGGCAGTTGGAAAAACGAAGACGAGCTGACCGAAAAAGCGCAAAACCTGCGCCGCCACCTCGACCTGACCGCCGTTTTACTGACCCGAAGCGAAGAAGGCATGACCCTATTCAATGAGGGCGAACCGATTTACCAGCCCACCCGCGCCCAAGAAGTTTACGACGTGTCCGGCGCAGGCGACACCGTTATTGCCGGAATGGGCTTGGGGCTGGCTGCTGGTTATACCATGTCTGAAGCCATGCACCTTGCCAATACTGCGGCTGGGGTTGTCGTGGCGAAACTTGGTACGGCGGTTTGCTCGTTTGCAGAGTTGGTTGAAGCACTGGACGGGCAATAAATCTTTTCAGACGGCATGACCATCCAATGCCGTCTGAAACCCTCAAAACAAAGGAAACCCAATATGACCATCATCGTAACAGGCGCGGCCGGCTTTATCGGCAGCAACATCGTCAAAGCCCTCAACCGGCGCGGCATTACCGACATCGTTGCCGTCGATAATTTGAGCAAAGGCGAAAAATTTAAAAACCTTGCCGAGTGCGAAATCGCCCATTATCTCGACAAACACGAATTCATCCGCCAAGTGAGGGAGCACATTTTACCTTATCAAAATATCGAAGCCGTGTTCCACCAAGGCGCGTGTTCCGATACGATGAACCACGACGGTTTGTACATGATGGAAAACAACTATCAGTACACGCTGGATTTGCTGGACTGGTGTCGGGACGAACGCATCCCCTTCCTTTATGCCTCCAGTGCGGCGGTTTACGGAAAAGGCGAAATCTTCCGCGAAGAGCGCGAACTCGAAAAACCGCTTAATGTGTACGGCTACTCCAAATTCCTGTTCGACCAAGTATTGCGTCGCCGCATGAAAGAAGGTCTCACTGCCCAAGTCGTCGGCTTCCGCTACTTCAACGTTTACGGACAACACGAACAACACAAAGGCCGTATGGCATCCGTCGCCTTCCACCATTTCCACCAATACCGCGAACACGGTTACGTTAACCTGTTCGGTTCAAACGACGGCTACGGCAACGGCGAACAAACCCGCGACTTCGTCAGCGTCGAAGACGTTGCCAAAGTCAACCTCTACTTCTTCGACCATCCCGAACTTTCCGGCATCTACAACCTCGGAACAGGCCGCAGCCAACAGTTTAACGAACTCGCCGCCGCCACCGTCAACGCCTGCCGCGCCGCCGAAGGTAAACCTGAAATGAGCTTGAAAGAGCTGGTAGAAGAAGAACTTATCCGCTACATCCCCTTCCCCGACGCGCTCAAAGGCAAATACCAGAGCTTCACCCAAGCCGACATCACCAAACTGCGCGAAGCCGGATACAAGGAAGAATTTTTCGATGTCAAAGCAGGCGTAGACCGCTACGTCAAATGGATGCTGGAAAATTTGGCTTAATTTGAATGCCCGTAAAAAAATCGTCTGAAAATATCAGGCGATTTTGATTTGTTCAACTTTTATATGGATTTCGATGATGACCGAAATGCAACAACGCGCCCAACTGCACCGCCAAATCTGGAAAATCGCCGACGAAGTACGCGGCGCGGTGGACGGCTGGGACTTTAAACAATACGTTCTCGGCACGCTTTTCTACCGCTTTATCAGCGAAAACTTCACCGATTATATGCAGGCAGGCGACAGCAGTATTGATTACGCCGCTATGCCGGACAGCATCATCACGCCCGAAATCAAAGACGATGCCGTCAAAGTCAAAGGCTATTTCATCTACCCCGGCCAGCTTTTTTGCAATATCGCCGCCGAAGCCCATCAAAACGAAGAGCTCAACACCAAGCTGAAAGAAATCTTTACCGCGATTGAAAGCTCCGCCTCCGGCTACCCGTCCGAACAAGACATTAAAGGCCTGTTTGACGACTTCGACACCACCAGCAGCCGGCTCGGCAGCACCGTTGCCGACAAAAACAAACGCCTTGCCGCCGTCCTCAAAGGCGTGGCGGAACTTGATTTCGGCAATTTTGAAGACCACCGCATCGACCTTTTCGGCGATGCCTACGAATACCTGATTTCCAACTACGCTGCCAATGCAGGCAAATCCGGCGGCGAATTTTTTACCCCGCAAAGCGTCTCCAAGCTGATTGCGCGGCTGGCGGTGCACGGGCAGGAGAAAGTCAACAAAATCTACGACCCCGCCTGCGGCTCGGGCAGCCTGCTCTTGCAAGCGAAAAAACAGTTTGACGAACACATCATCGAAGAAGGCTTCTTCGGGCAGGAAATCAACCACACCACCTACAACCTCGCCCGCATGAATATGTTTCTGCACAACGTCAATTACAACAAATTCCACATCGAATTGGGCGACACACTGACCAATCCCAAGCTCAAAGACAGCAGGCCCTTTGATGCCATCGTCTCCAATCCGCCTTATTCCATCAACTGGATAGGCAGCGGCGACCCCACCTTAATCAATGACGACCGTTTTGCCCCCGCAGGCGTACTCGCCCCGAAATCCAAAGCCGATTTTGCCTTCATTCTGCACGCACTGAACTACCTTTCCGGCAGAGGCCGCGCCGCCATCGTCTCTTTCCCCGGCATTTTCTATCGCGGCGGGGCAGAGCAGAAAATCCGCCAATATCTGGTGGAGGGCAACTACGTGGAAACCGTGATTGCCCTTGCGCCCAATCTCTTTTACGGCACCGGCATCGCCGTCAATATCCTGGTTTTGTCCAAACACAAAGACAATACCGACATCCAATTTATCGATGCAGGCAGCTTCTTTAAAAAAGAAACCAACAACAACGTCTTAACCGAAGAACACATTGCCGAAATCGTCAAACTCTTCGCCGATAAAGCCGATGTGCCGCATATCGCCCAAAACGCCGCCCAGCAAACCGTCAAAGACAACGGCTACAATCTCGCCGTCAGCAGCTATGTCGAAGCCGAAGACACCCGCGAGGTCATCGACATCAAACAGCTCAACGCCGAAATCAGCGAAACCGTTGCCAAAATCGAACGGCTGCGGCGTGAAATTGACGAAGTGATTGCAGAGATTGAGGCCTAGGCAGTTGTTGCATATTTTGCAACAACTGAATGGGAAAGAGGCCGTCTGAAAATACGGGCGGCAACCTGTAAGCAATCCTTACAAGTTCAAATCAAGAAATTTTCGGGGAAAAATACATGACAACAGAAAACAATGCTTTTGAAAACGCCAAGCACATTGACGAAACAGGCAATGAATATTGGTCGGCGCGCACCTTGCAGCAAATCTTGGAATATTCCGAATGGCGTAATTTCCAACGGGCCATTGATAAAGCCATAACTGCTTGCGAAACATCAGGAAATGACAAAAATCATCATTTTGTTGAAACCAACAAAATGATAGCCCTCGGAAAAGGCGGGCAGCGCGAAGTGCCGGATTACCGCCTTTCCCGCTATGCCTGCTACCTGATTGTGCAAAACGGCGATCCGTCCAAAAGCGTCATTGCCGCAGGGCAAACCTACTTTGCCGTGCAAACCCGCCGCCAAGAGCTGCAAGACGAGGCCGCATTCAGGAGTTTGGGCGAAGACAAACAACGCCTGCTGCTTCGCAGGCAGCTGCGCGAACACAATACCGACCTTGCCGCCGCAGCCAAGGATGCAGGCGTAGAAAAACCCGTTGAGTACGCCGTCTTCCAAAACCACGGCTATCGGGGGCTATACGGAGGACTGGACAAGCAGGGCATACACAGCCGCAAAGGCTTGAAGAAAAGCCAGAAAATCCTAGACCACATGAACGCCAGTGAACTGGCTGCCAATCTGTTTCGCGCCACGCAAACCGAAGAAAAACTACGCCGCGAAAACATCCAAGGCAAAACACAGGCAAACCGGGTGCATTTCGAAGTCGGACAAAAAGTGCGCCAAACCATTGAAGAACTGGGCGGCATCATGCCTGAAAACCAGCCCGTACCCGAGAAAAGCATCAAACAGCTTGAGAACGAAGAACAGAAAAGGCTTGCCGCAACCGAACAGCATCAAAACGGCAAAAATAACCGCATTCAGGCTACCTGAAAAAGCAGCCTGCACACCATTTCAGGCAGCCTGAAAGCAGGACGGGCTTCAGCCCGCAGAAACAACGGCAAACGGACAGAGTGAGCCGAAACCCGCCCCGCAACTGCCCCACATCCCGCCGCAGCGGGAAAGAAACGGAAAACAACCATGGATATGCAAAGCAAAGCGAAAAAATTGATTGAGATGATTCAGACGGCACCAGTGGAGTGGAAGCCGTTGGGGGAGGTGGCTGAGATTGGTACAGGAAGTTCCAATAGGCAGGATGAAGAGCATGATGGAGAGTATCCATTTTATGTTCGATCTAAAAATATTCTTAGATCATCAACATATCAATTCAATGAGACTGCTATTATTATTCCCGGAGAAGGTGGAATTGGAGATATATTCCACTATGCGGAAGGTAAATACGCCTTACATCAAAGAGCATATAGAGTTCATGTTGTAATACCTGATTTATCCCCTAAATTTCTTTATTACTTCATGAATGTAGATTTTAAAAGGTATATTCAAGCAAAGAGTGTGGGGGCAACAGCTACATCTATTCGAAAACCAATGTTGCAAAGATTTCCAATCCCCATCCCACCCCTAGAAATTCAACAAAAAATTGTAAAAATACTTGACAAATTCACAGAGCTGGAAGCGGAATTAGCCCTGCGCAAACGCCAATACCGGTATTACCGCGACTTTCTTTTAGATTTTAACAATCAAATCGGGGGGGAGGATAGCTGATGGCTATAAAGGCCGTCTGAAAGATGTGGTTTGGAAGACGTTGGGGGAAGTGGTAAACATTAAGAATGGGAAAGATTGGAAAAATTTGAGTTCCGGCGATATTCCTGTATATGGCTCAGGCGGCGTAATGGGATATGTGGATACGTTTGCATATGATAAACCTAGTGTTTTGATTCCAAGAAAAGGGTCTATCACAAATATTTTTTATGCGGATTTCCCTTTTTGGAATGTTGATACTATCTATTACACAGAAATAGACACCAGTAAATTGAAGCCGAAATTTTTCTACTATTTTATGAGAACGATTGATTTAATGGTATTGGATACAGGCTCAGGAAGGCCAAGCCTTACACAGACAATCTTAAATAAGATTAAAATCCCCATCCCCCCACTCCCCGAACAAGAAAAAATCGTCGCCATCCTCGACAAATTCGACACCCTGACCCACTCCATCAGCGAAGGCCTGCCGTACGAAATCGCCCTGCGCCGAAAACAATACGAATATTACCGCGGGCAGTTGTTGAGCTTCCCAAAGGCTGCCTGAAAAGTCATAGCTGGTCTTTAAATCATGCCGTCTGAAAAATATTGATAAGGAAATATCATGGGAAAAAGTTTAACCGAAATTGCTGAGGAACTAAAAGGAAACGATAAAAAAGTCCAGCTAATCTATGCTTTTAACGGAACAGGGAAAACACGTTTGTCCAGAGAGTTTAAGAATTTGATTGTTCCATCTGAAACCGAGGATTTGGAAGAAGGGGCAACAAGAAGAAAATTTCTCTACTATAACGCATTTACTGAGGACTTATTTTTTTGGGACAATGGCTTAATAGAAAATGAAGAACCAAAATTAAAAATCCAAACCAATAGCTTTACTGATTGGCTGCTTAAGGAACATGGATTGGGTAGAGCTGTTGTCGAAAATTTCCAATATTATACAGATGATAAGTTGACTCCTGATTTTAATGATGATTTTTCAGAAATTACGTTTTATTTTGCTCGTGGTAACGATGAATCTATTAGTAATATTAAAGTTTCAAAGGGTGAAGAAAGTATCTTTATCTGGAGCATTTTTTATGTATTGATCCAACAAGTCATTAATGAGCTAAAGATTACAGAAGATAGTGAGGAAGAACGTTCTACACATCAGTTTGATAATTTAGAATATATCTTTATTGATGATCCTGTGAGTTCTTTGGATGAAAACCATCTGATTCAACAGGCAGTAGATTTAGCTGATTTGATAAAGAAAAGCAATAAATATAGACTTGGACTAAGGTTTGTTATAACTACGCATAACATATTGTTTTACAATGTGTTATTTAATGAATTAAAAATAAATAAAAATAAAGGAGGTTATCTGCTCTCTAAAAATGAAGATGGTAGTTTTAATCTTGATCCAAAAGATGGGGATTCAAATAAGAGTTTTTCATATCACCTACATCTAAAAGAAATTATTGAAAAAGCCATTGAAAATCAGCAAGTGGAGCGGTTTCATTTTATCTTATTAAGAAACCTGTATGAAAAAACTGCTAATTTTTTAGGTTATCAACAATGGTCTGCGATTCTGCCTGAAGAGAGTAGGCAAAACTACTTTCAACGTATTATTAACTTCACAAGTCATTCGACATTATCTAATGAAGCATTTACAGAGCCGACACCGCAAGAAAAAGAAACAGTAAGACTGCTTTTAGGCCATCTAGTGAAAAATTTTAATTTCTTTAAAGATGAGAAGGATAAACATGAATCTTGAAACCAAACCTATCGCCGAAACGCCGAATTTCATCGTGCTCGACCAATATAAAAAAATCGAACAATCGGGCAGCTACCAATCGGAAAACCGGTTGGAAGCGGAGTTAATCGCCGATTTGCAGAATCAGGGTTACGAATACCGCAAGGACTTGAACAGCCAAAGCAGGCTGCTGGAAAACCTGCGCGCCCAGTTGCAGCGGCTGAACGATATGGCGTTTTCAGACGGCGAATGGGTGCGGTTTTTGACGGAATATCTGGACAGGCCGTCTGAAAACATTACCGATAAAACCCGCAAAATCCACGACGACCATATTTACGATTTCGCTTTTGATGACGGCCGTCTGAAAAACATCTATCTGCTGGACAAGAAAAACCTTGCCCGCAACCATGTGCAGGTTATCAACCAGTTTGAGCAGACGGGCACGCATGCAAACCGCTATGACGTTACCGTGTTGGTAAACGGCCTGCCGCTGGTGCAGATTGAATTGAAAAAGCGCGGTGTGGCGGTGCGCGAGGCATTCAATCAGGTGCACCGTTACAGCAAAGAGAGCTTCAACAGCGAAAATTCGCTGTTCAAATTCCTGCAAATCTTCGTGATTTCCAACGGCACGGACACGCGCTATTTCGCCAACACCACCAAGCGCGACAAAAACAGCTTCGATTTCACGATGAATTGGGCACGGTCGGACAATAATCCGATTAAGGATTTGAAAGACTTTACCGCCACGTTCCTGCAGAAAAGCGTATTGCTGAGCGTTTTGCTGCATTACAGCGTGTTCGATGCGAATGATACGCTGCTGATTATGCGGCCGTATCAGATTGCCGCCGCCGAACGCATTTTGTGGAAAATCAACAGTTCGGCGCAGGCGAAGAATTGGAGCAAGCCGGAAAGCGGTGGCTATGTTTGGCATACCACGGGCAGCGGCAAAACGCTGACCAGCTTCAAGGCGGCGCGTCTGGCGACGGAATCGGCGTTTATCGACAAGGTTTTCTTTGTGGTGGACAGGAAGGATTTGGACTACCAGACGATGAAGGAATACCAACGTTTTTCGCCCGACAGCGTAAACGGCTCGGAAAGTACGGCGGGCTTGAAGCGCAATTTGGAAAAAGACGACAACAAAATCATCGTTACCACCATCCAAAAGCTGAACAACCTGATGAAGAGTGAAGATAATCTGCCGGTTTACCATCAGCGAGTTGTCTTTATTTTCGACGAATGCCACCGCTCGCAATTCGGCGAAGCGCAAAAAAACCTGAAAAAGAAATTTAAGAAATTCTGCCAGTTCGGCTTTACCGGTACGCCGATTTTTCCCGAAAACGCTTTGGGCGCAGAAACCACGGCGGGCGTGTTCGGGCGGGAGCTGCATTCTTATGTGATTACCGATGCCATCCGCGATGAAAAAGTATTGAAATTCAAAGTGGATTACAACGATGTGCGCCCGCAGTTCAAAGCCGTGGAAGCGGAACAGGACGAGAAGAAACTGAGTGCCGCCGAAAACCGCCAAGCTCTGCTGCACCCCGAACGCATCCGCGAAATCACGCAATATATCCTGAACCAGTTCAGGCAGAAAACGCACCGGCTGAACGCAGGCGGCAAAGGCTTCAACGCCATGTTTGCCGTCAGCAGCGTGGATGCGGCGAAGTGCTATTACGAAGCGTTCAAAACACAACAGGCAGGCAGCCCGCACCCGTTGAAAGTGGCCACTATTTTTTCCTTTGCGGCCAACGAAGAGCAAAACGCCGTCGGTGAAATTGTCGATGAAACCTTTGAACCGGAAGCGATGGACAGCAGCGCAAAAGAATTTTTGCAGGCTGCCATCAACGATTACAACGCCTGTTTCAAAACCAATTTCGGCACGGACAGCAAATCCTTTCAAAACTACTACCGAGATTTGGCAAAACGGGTGAAAAATCAGGAAGTGGATTTGCTGATTGTGGTCGGTATGTTTTTGACGGGTTTTGACGCGCCGACGCTGAACACGCTGTTTGTCGATAAAAACCTGCGCTATCACGGCCTGATGCAGGCGTTTTCGCGCACCAACCGCATTTACGATGCCACCAAAACCTTCGGCAATATTGTCTGCTTCCGCGATTTGGAGCAGGCAACCATTGATGCGATTACCCTGTTTGGCGACAAAAACACCAAAAACGTGGTGCTGGAAAAAAGCTACGAAGAATACATGAACGGCTATATCGATGATCGGACGGGCGAAGTGCGGCGCGGTTATTTGGATGTGGCAAAAGAATTGCGCCAACGTTTCTCCGATCCCGACGAAATCGAAACGGAAAAAGACAAAAAAGATTTTGCCAAACTCTTCGGCGAATACCTGCGGGCGGAAAACGTATTGCAGAACTACGATGAATTTGCCGCGCTGCGCGAGTTGCAGAATGTGGATGCGGCGGACGAAGATGCGATGAAGGCGTTTCAGGAAAAATACTACCTGAGCGATGAAGACGTGCAGGAAATGCGGCAAGTGCCGATGCCGTCTGAAAGGGCGGTGCAGGACTACCGTTCCGCCTACAACGACATCCGCGATTGGTTGCGCCGCCAAAAAGCAGGCGAACAGAAAGAACAGTCAAAAATCGACTGGGACGATGTGGTTTTTGAGGTGGATTTGCTCAAATCACAGGAAATCAATTTGGATTACATCTTGCAACTGGTTTTCGAGCACCACAAAAAAATCAAAGGCAAAGCGGAGCTAGTGGAAGAAATCCGCCGTATCATCCGCGCAAGTATCGGACACCGAGCCAAAGAGGGTCTGATTGTGGATTTCATCAACGATACGGATTTGGATAAAGTCCCCGATGTTCCCGCCATACTGGAAACCTTCTACACCTACGCGCAAGAGGTGATGAGGCGCGAAGCAGCAGAGCTGATTGCCGCCGAAGGTCTGAACGAAACCGCCGCCAAACGCTATTTGACCGGCTCGCTCAAACGCGGCTATGCCAGCGAAAACGGTACGGAACTGACCGAAACCCTGCCGAAAATGAGTCCGCTCAACCCGCAATATCTGACGAAGAAACAAAGTGTTTTTCAAAAGATTGCGGCGTTTGTGGAGAAGTTTGCCGGAATAGGGACCGATATTTGACAAAATGCCGTCTGAACCTTTCAGACGGCATTTTTGATTTTATGCGGAGGCGGTTTTTATTTTGACCTTGCTTTTCTTAAACTTCAACACGGCTTCTTCTTTTGCCGCATCCCAGTCTATCCGCACGAAGCCGCCGTCGGCGAGTTTGCCGAACAGGAGTTCGTCGGCGAGCGGTTTGCGGATTTTTTCCTGGATCAGGCGGTTCATTGGGCGTGCGCCCATTTGTGGGTCAAAACCTTTTTCCGCCAGATATTTGCGCAATGCCGGCGTGAATTCGGCTTCAACTTTTTTGTCGAGGAGCTGGTGTTCGAGCTGAAGCAGGAATTTGTCCACGACTTTGACGATAATGGGTTCGGACAGGGGCGCAAACGGGATAATCGCGTCCAAGCGGTTGCGGAACTCGGGCGTGAAGAGCTTGTTGATAGCCTGCATTTCATCGCCGCGCTCGCGCTTGGCGGTGAAGCCGAGACTGGGGCGGCTGAGGCTTTCCGCGCCTGCGTTGGTGGTCATGATCAGGATAACATTGCGGAAATCGGCACTCTTGCCGTTGTTGTCGGTCAGTTTGCCTGCGTCCATGACTTGCAGGAGGACGTTGAAAATGTCGGGGTGGGCTTTTTCGATTTCGTCCAAGAGCAGCACGCAATGCGGCTGTTTGTTGACGGCTTCGGTTAAAAGGCCGCCTTGTTCAAAGCCGACGTAGCCCGGTGGTGCGCCGATGAGGCGCGATACGGCGTGGCGTTCCATGTATTCGGACATGTCGAAGCGTTGCAGCGGTACGCCCATCGAGTAGGCAAGCTGTTTGGCGGCTTCGGTTTTGCCCACGCCGGTCGGGCCGGAGAAGAGGAAGCTGCCTATCGGTTTGTCGGGCAGCCCCAAGCCCGAGCGCGACATTTTGACGGCGGCAACCAGTGCGTCGATGGCGTTTTCCTGCCCGTAAACCATATTGTTCAAATCGCGGCCGAGGAATTGCAACACTTGTTTGTCGTCGTGCGACACGGTTTTTTCAGGAATCCGCGCGACTTTGGCGATGACGGTTTCGATTTGCGCTTTGCCGATGACTTTTTTCTGTTTGGATTTGGGCAGAATCCGTTGCGCCGCGCCTGCTTCGTCCATCACGTCGATGGCTTTGTCGGGCAGGAAGCGTTCGTTGATGTAGCGTGCGGAAAGTTCGGCGGCGGCTTCGAGTGCGCCTTGCGTGTAGCGCACTTGGTGGAAGCCTTCAAACATCGGTTTCAAGCCGCGCAGGATTTGTACGGTTTCGGCGACGGTAGGCTCGACCACATCGATTTTTTGGAAGCGGCGGCTTAAGGCGTGGTCTTTGTCGAAAATGGTGCGGTATTCGTCGTAGGTGGTTGCACCGATGCAGCGCAGCGAGCCTTTCGCCAATGCGGGTTTGAGCAGATTGGACGCGTCCATCGTGCCGCCGCTGGTGCTGCCTGCGCCGATGATGGTGTGGATTTCGTCGATAAACAAAATGGCGCGCGGGATTTTTTCGAGCTGTTTCAATATAGATTTGATCCGCGCTTCAAAATCGCCGCGGTATTTTGTGCCCGCCAAAAGCGAACCCATATCCAGCGCGTATACTTCGGCATCTTTGAGCGCGTCGGGAATGTCGCCGTTGACGATTTGATGTGCCAAACCTTCCGCCAGCGCGGTTTTGCCCACGCCTGTTTCGCCGACCAAAAGCGGATTGTTTTTGCGGCGGCGGCACAGGATTTGCACCAGCCGTTCCATTTCGTGTTTGCGACCAATCAAAGGGTCGATACGGCCGACTTTGACTTCGGTGTTGAGGTTGACGGTGTACGCCGATAAAGGGTTTTTGCCCGGGTTGGCGCGGTTCTCATTATCGTCGTCCATGCCATCTGAAGAATAGTTGCCATCGTCTTCATCTTCATCGGGAGAGCCGTGGGCGATGCAGCGCAAAACTTCAAAACGCGTAACCGATTGCAAACCCAAAAAATAAACGGCGTGGCTGTCGGTTTCGCTCATCAGCGCGACCAAAACGTCCAACGGTTCGACTGCGGCTTTGCCTGCGGATTGGGTATGTACCATCGCCCGTTGCATCACGCGTTGGAAGCCGAGCGTGAGCCGGGTTTCGACCGTGTCTAAAAGGTGTTCGGGAATCAGGGGGGTGTTTTCGGCAACGCTGGCGGCGAGCTGTTCGGACACCACTTTCAAATCCGTGCCGCAGAGCTTGAGGACGTTGGGGACGGCGGCATCTTCTTCGATGAGTACCAAAAGCAGATGCTCGAGGCTGATAAATTCATAATGGGCGTTGCGCGCCTCGCGGTAAAGCTGCTGCAAAATCTGTTCTAATTCAGGGGCAAGCATATTAAATCTCCTCGACAATACATTGCAGCGGATGCCCTTCGGCTTTTGCCCGCTGCATGACTTGTTGCTGTTTGGTTTGGGCAATATCGCGCGTGTAAGTGCCGCACAGGCCTTTGCCTTCGTGATGAACCAAGAGCATTACCGCTACCGCCTGTTCTTGCCCGAGCATAAAGATTTCGGTCAGGATTTCAACGACAAATTCCATCGTGGTGTAATCGTCGTTCAATAGGAAAACGCCGTAACGTTTTGGCGGCAGGGTTTTCAGGTCGCTTAAAAGCGTATCGGATTGGCAGTGTGTCGTCATAAGTTGTTTTCTATCGGGAAGAAGCCGTTTTCAGACGGCATTTCTGTTGTATTTTCGGTTTTTCCGCTTATTTTCTCACTTTTTTGGAAACATAGCTTGACGTTTCGGCTTAACAAATGTAAAAAGACGGTTAAGCAGAAGCCGGCACTCGACCAAGTATATAAAGCTGGGGAGAAACGCTGAACGTTTAAGTTTGCTGTATGCCTTATTTTGCTGATTTTGTTAATTTTTAAGTATAGGAAGTTTCTAATGGCAACCGGTATCGTAAAATGGTTTAACGACGCTAAAGGTTTTGGTTTCATCACTCCTGACGAAGGCGGCGAAGATTTGTTCGCTCACTTCTCAGCGATCAATATGGAAGGTTTCAAAACCCTGAAAGAAGGCCAACGCGTGTCTTTCGACGTAACCACCGGCCCTAAAGGCAAACAAGCTGCTAACATTCAGGCTGCTTAATCCCGAGTGTACGGGAAACCGTATATGTGAAACGGCAGGACAGACGATGTCCTGCCGTTTTGTTTTGCCGTTTGCAGAAACAGGGAATGCCGTCTGAAAAGAACAGGTGTCTTTTTATCTGCTTTATCCTTAGCCTGTGTGAATCCTGTTGTGGATATGTTTGATAGTATGCTGAGGAATAAGGGGAAATCTTATATGATTAAAAAATGTGCAGATTGTTTGTCAGGGATTTTTGCGGAAATCTAAAAGAAATTATGTATAGTGGATTAACAAAAATCAGGACAAGGCGACGAAGCCGCAGACAGTACAAATAGTACGGAACCGAT